>NZ_FNEL01000022.1 GCF_900100125.1 Dolosicoccus paucivorans
CACGGGCACGACCATCAAATAATCTAAAGAAAATAAAGTTTTACCTTTATCGATTTATACGAGGTGTCTCGAGAATTCTCTCATTTGACACCGTAGGTATTAAATATTTCCACAAAATAGAACGCCGCTCCAACCAATTGTCCTTATTATGAATGAAGTAATTGAATAATCTTTAAAACGCGCTCACAGGGCGTTCTATTTGTATGTTTACTTTTAAAAAAATGAGTAAAACTAAACGTTGATTGAACTTATTTTCCTTTATTCGTCTAATCTAGAATTTCTTAACGTAAAAAGGGTAAATTCAAATTGTAAAGGTCTTGCATATTATCATCTTTACTATATAATATTATGTAGGATCAAGCCCTCGCCATACGTGGCAGGGCCTTTTTTTATGAGGTGATACACGTGTCAAAGCCATTTGAAACCTATGAGGAACACATCAATATTTTAAACAAAGCTTCCATCACCATTCTACGATCGTTGTGAGGGAAGCTTTTTTTATATTAATTCTCCCCAAAAAGAAAAAGACCGCTTGCGCTGGTCTTTTACTTGTTAATTAATCTTCGTTGACGTCAAAGGATTTTTGACTGTCGATGAAATAAATAAGAGTTTGTAGTTCGTTTGTTAAGTCGACGTTTTGAATGCGGATGTCTTTTGGTACGTCAAAACGTAACGGTGTAAAGTTCATAATTCCTTTAACTCCCGATTGAATTAAACGGTTTGCTACATCATCGGCTGCAGATTGAGGGACGGTTAAAATAACAATTTCAATCGCTTGATCTTTAATTTGTTGTTCCAATTCATCCATTGAGTAAACAGGGACTCCGGAGTGAATCGTACCAATTAAATTCTCATCCACATCAAAGGCCGCACTAATACGAACGTTGTTGCTTTTTCTAAAGTTATAGTTTAATAAAGCGTTTCCTAAATTGCCGACACCGACTAAAGCAATATTCGTTAAACGATCTTGTTGTAAGACGCGTCCGAAGAACTCTAGTAAGTATTTAACGTCATAACCGTAACCCCGCTTACCTAAAGCACCAAAGTAAGAAAAGTCACGACGAATGGTTGCACTGTCAACTTTAACCGCACGGCTTAGTTCTGTTGATGAAACGCGAGTTGTCCCGGCGTCGTGAAGTATTTGTAAATAACGTTGATAGATCGGCAGACGGTGTGCCGTTGCTTTTGGAATTTTTTGCATCCTGATTCCTTCTTTCTGTGTAATATCCTTACTGTTATTATATCATTCTATTTGTGCAATAACAGACAAAAGGACTTATTTTTTCACAATCTATCAAACAAATCCATCATTGGACCATTTTTAATGAAAACTCATTTTGTGAACGAATAACGAGGTGCTATAATGGGAGTACGAATTCGAAATTTTGGAGGCCATTATGATACTTTTACAAGTCAACAACGTCACGCGACGTTTTGGCGATGTCACGTTATTTAAGGATGTGTCCTTTACCATTCAAGATAATGACCGCATCGCTCTGGTTGGACGAAACGGAACAGGAAAGTCCACTTTAATTCAACAAATTATGAACCAAGAACCAATTAACGAAGGAGAAATTACTAAAGCTAAAGACGTCAACATCGGTTATTTAGAACAACACGTTGTCAATGACTCAGCTTTGTCGATTTGGGATGAAATGATGTCAACTTTTCAAGACACCCTTAAGTTACGCGACCAAGCTGGTATTGCTGCAGAGCGAGTTGCCGATCTATCTGTAGATACAGAGTCCCAAGCGTACCAAGAAGCTTTAGCTTCCTATGATCATTTAAATGAACAGTTGCACCAATTAAATGCCTACAGTATTGAATCTGAAGTAAAAAAAGTGCTGCACGGTTTTCGCTTTTATGAAGAAGATTACGACACGCCGGTGCGTTCTTTATCTGGCGGTCAAAAGACCCGGCTTGCGTTAGCGCAACTTCTTTTAATGCGTCATGATTTACTCATTTTGGACGAGCCGACGAACCATTTAGATATGGATATGTTACGTTGGCTAGAAGATTATTTAGTCAGTTATCAAGGCGCTCTTTTAATTGTCTCCCACGACCGGTACTTTTTAGACCGGGTCGCTAAACAAGTCGTCGAACTGCGTAACGAAACGAGTCACATTTATAAAGGGAGCTATAGCTTTTACATTAAAGAAAAAGCCTTGCGCCTAGAACAAGAATGGGCTGCTTTTACAAGACAACAACAAGAAATTGCTAAATTAGAAGACTATATTCAGCGCAATATCGCAAGAGCTTCGACAACGGGAATGGCTCAAAGTCGCCGGAAGAAATTGGAACGAATGGATCGCATCAAACGTCCTCAAAACGATCCTCAAGCTCCGCGCATTCAATTTAGTGCAAATTCCTCCAGCGGAGACCGAGTTATTGAAGCCGTCGATTTAGCCATCGGGTATGACCGAGACCTACCACCGATTGCTAAAGATATTGACTTTGATTTAAGAAGGCAACAAGCCATTGCGATTGTTGGCGCTAACGGAGTCGGCAAGACGACACTATTGCGGACTATTTTAAATGAAATTAAACCCTTAAGTGGAGAAGTCATTATGGGAACTGGCGTATCCATCGGCTACTACGATCAAAACGTCAACCACTTAGATCCTAAACTGTCTGTTTTGGAAACTTTATGGCAAGCTCACGACACGACAGACGAGAAACATATTCGCAGTATTTTAGGTAGCTTTTTATTCCGCCAAGAAGATGTAGAAAAAACTGTCGGCATGTTAAGTGGTGGGGAAAAAGCACGTCTAGCCTTAGCTCTTTTAGCTACGGACCACGACAACACCCTCCTTTTAGACGAGCCGACGAACCACTTGGATATTGATAGTAAAGAAGTCTTAGAAGAAGCATTAATTGATTTTGACGGAACGTTGCTTTTTGTCTCCCACGACCGTTACTTTATTAACCGAATCGCAACGCAAGTTTTAGAAATCACTCCAACAGGATCCAGACTTTACTTAGGCGATTATGATTATTACTTAGCCAAAAAAGAAGAATTAGATGCGATCGAAGCTTTAACAGAACCTACTGAAGAAGAAGTTGCCCCTGTTGCTCAAGAAGCGAACTATTCTTATGAAGAATCACGGCGATTACGAAGTCAATTACGTCGCTTAGAAAAAGAAAGTGAAGAAACGTTACACCAAATTGATGAAATTGAAGAACAAATTCAACATCTTCACCAAGCAATGAGTGACGCTTCCATGGAGAATGATTCAGAACGATTAACTCGTTTGCATAACGAAGCGACACAAATGGAAGAAGAAGTGATGGAACTCATGACTAAGTGGGAAGCGTTAACTTTAGAAACTGAATCCTTTAAAGAAGAACACCCAACGATCACCTAAATTAAAAAGCATCTCACCGATTATTCAGTGGGATGCTTTTTTAGTTACAACATTAAGCCTGGTGTCGCATTTAAAGTTAAATTCGCAAAGTCTTGGTTTAAATATTGAGTATAAGCGGCTGCTCCAATCATGGCGGCATTATCGCCACAAAGGGATAAAGGAGGAATGGAAATTTTAACTTCTGGGTGCTTAGTTTCAATCATATGTTTTAATTCTCGGCGTAATGCAGAGTTAGCGGCGACCCCACCGGCTAAGACAAATTCTTTGACAGAATATTCTGTTAGTGCACGGTCCGTTTTATTAACGAGTATTTCCACCACTGCTTCTTGAAAGCTTGTCGCTAAATTGGTCATATCAATGGTTTCTCCGCGCTGATTGGCATTATGAACTAAGTTCATGACGGCACTTTTCATTCCACTAAAGCTAAAGTCTAAATTATCTTCATGGATCATCGCCCGAGGAAGATCATAAGTAGCTTGACCTTGATGGGCCAGTTCATCTAAATATTTTCCAGCCGGGTAAGGTAAATCCATTAACCGGCCTACTTTATCATAGGCTTCTCCCACCGCATCGTCTTGAGTTTCGCCGATGACTTCAAATTCCCCGTCTCGAGGCATATAGACTAATTCTGTATGTCCACCACTAGCAATTAAAGACATTAAAGGAAACTGTAACTCGTCTACTAATTGGCTAGCATAAATGTGTCCTGCTAAATGGTTTACACCGATTAATGGTAGTCCGTAAATCATTGCGATAGTTTTAGCAGCTGTAATACCCACTAGTAAAGCTCCTACAAGCCCTGGCCCTTTTGTGACAGCCACCGCATCAATCTCATCCATCGTCACATTCGCTTCATCTAGCGCATAATCCACCACTTGAGTGATCTGTTCTACGTGGTGGCGACTCGCCACTTCCGGAACCACCCCTCCAAAGCGCATATGACTTTTAATTTGCGAAGCGACAATATTAGATAATAAGTCCCGTCCGTTACGAACAATTGCCACACTTGTCTCATCACAACTGGATTCAATGGCTAATATTAAAACATCTCCCACGATTGATCCCCTCCTTTTGTTAATATTCGTTGCATAATAACTGCGTCATCTGCTGGATTTTGGTAGTAGTTTGGTCGAATCGTTAACTCTTGAAAGTTCAGTTTATTATATAGTTGGCGAGCTGCTGTATTTTTTGAACGAACTTCTAAAAATAAATGCTTAAATCCACGAGCGGCTAATTGGTCTAAAACAAAAGAAACTAATTCACTTCCTAAACCTTGTTGCCTAAATTCTGAATCAATGTAGACTTGGTTGATCGACGCTTCATCTAATACCGTATGCAAACTGACAAAACCGAGTAACGTCATTTGGTGTAAGAGTAAGTAATACTCACTATGATCTTGTTCAAAATCACTGGTGGTTTGCTTTTTCGACCAATTAAAGGTTTGTTCATTAATACGAATCATTTCTTCTTGAAAAACATCAGGAATTTCTGTGCCTTTAAACGGCACTACATTCAATTGAAGGGTCTTCATCGACTCGATCCTTTCTGCCATTGCATAATATACGCGTCATCGTTTAAATCAGGGTAATAATTTTTACGAAGCGCAATTCTTTGGAAACCAAACTGCTCATAAAACTGCTGTACCAATGGGTCCGACTTACGGGTTTCCAACGTAATGGTCTGAGCGTCCATTTTTTGAGCCCCTTCAAGCCAAATGTTAAATAAAATTTTACCTAATCCTTGTTGTTGGTAATGGGGATGGATAATGAGTTGACTTAAATGACCTTTAGAATGGTTTACTCGCCCTGTACAAAGTCCAATGACTTGGTCTGTTTTGCGCTCGGTTAGCACTAAATACCATAAACCGGGATTCGTCGCCCAATCTTTAACGAAGTCCCGAGTTTGCCAAGCAACATAGCCTTGATAGCCCGCTTGTTGTAAATCGACAAAGGTCAACAAGTCACCATAATTTGCTGCTCGAATGTGATACATCGCCTTTAACGAAGAAGGCGTTAGGTCAATTTTTTGTAAATTTTGTTGCATTAAAGAAAGAGGTTGGTTCTTTGTTTCGTAATATTTACTCCAAAGTATCCGGAAAACGTTCGACCAATGCGTCATGTTCAACCTCACTTAAATTAACCGCTTGTTCTTTAGCCCATTGTCTTTCAGCCAATGTTTCTAAAGCATAATTTGGTGCTAGTAACGTAGGCTCTTGAACGATTTGTTGTTCTACCAATAAGACATTCTCTGCATGGGGTAAACTAGACCAACCTTCAATGACATCCATAGTTAGATGAGGGAAAGCTTCTTGAGTCAATTGAATAAACTCGTCGATCTTTTCTCCTACTAAAATTAACCGTTCAAGCTTTAACAGTTCTATGTTAGTTTTCAATGCTTCTAACCAATGGTCCCAAGCCGTATGGCAATCTGAAATCACACTCTTTAACTGACCTGCTTCGTATGTATAAGCACCTGTATAAGCCGTTTGTCTTCTGGCATCCATTATAGGAATAATTAGCGTATGATCTTGATGTAAAGAGATCCCATTGGCGGCGATTAAACTAAGAGATGACACTGATTTTAAAGGCATTTTTTTCATCACAGACCACGCCTTAGCAAAAGTGACCCCAATGCGTAATCCTGTATAAGACCCCGGGCCCACTCCAACAATCAGTTCATCAATGAGTTGCGGCGTCCAATTGACTTGACTTAAACTTTGATGAACGACATCTACTAAGGCTTCCCCGTGCTTTTTAGGTCCTTGAATCGTTGTAGCTAATTGAATCGCTTTGTCTTCAATGAGTGCGATTGATAATGCCGTCGTGGATGTATCTACAATGACTTGTTTCAAAGAAATCCTCCTTTACATGAAAGAATTTGGCGTAACCTAGTGGCTACCCCAAATTCTTCTTTTCTTATTGTGTGACAAAATCACGAACCATTTGTCTAACTGTCTCTCCTGCTTCTTCTTTAGGAAGAGTTAAGCGGATCCATGTTGGATAAGTATGTGTATTCACTTGATAGCCTTTATTTGCTAAATAATTAACGAGTTCTTCTGCCTTGTCATATTCAAACATCACAAAGTTCGTCGCCGAATCAAAATGAGTTAAATTTAATTCTTCTAATAGATCTAACCATTTACGACGCTCCGACGCATTTTTAGCGCTAATTTTTTGTAAGTGATCTTGATCTTCTAAAGCGGCTAAAGCAACTAATTCACTTATACCATTTACACTAAAGGCTGGACGAACCCGTGATAGTCCTTCAGCATACTCAGGGCTAAATAAGCCATACCCAATACGAGCAAAAGCTAAACCATAAGCTTTAGAAAATGTCCGCCAAACGCTTAAGTTAGAAAACTGCTCCATTAACGGAATCGCTGTTATCTCTTCGTTATTTTCCGCAAACTCCATATAAGCTTCGTCTACCACCACAGTGACGTGGGAAGGAACTTGCTTAAGAAACGACTCGATTTCTTGGCGGGTCACCCATTCTCCCGTTGGGTTGTTTGGGTTACAAATATAAATCAGTTTGGTTTGATCATTGATTGCTTCTAGTAAGCCTTGCCAATTCATCTTTTCACCCGGATGGAAGTTATCCACTTCGCGAACAACAGCTCCTAATTGTTCTGCATATACTTTATACTCAGGGAAAGTCGGAAAATGAACGATCACTTCATCCCCGGTATCAATTAAGCTTTCAGTAAACATTAAGATCATTTCTTCTAAGCCATTTGTAATAACAAACGCCTCTTCGGGTACTTGATAATGTTTGGCTAAGGCTTTGCGTAACGCTTTATTTGGACTAGAAGGATAAGCTGTTAAATCGCTTAGCTCTAGATTAGCTAACACATCTTTCGTATGAGGAGAAGGTGTATAAGCATTTTCGTTGAGTGATAAGCGAAGAGCCGTATCAATTCCTAAACGCTCATTCATTTCTTGAGCGGTTTCAAAGTTTAAGTAGCTATAAGGACGCTGGCCGTAGCCTTTTTTAAATAGACGGGTCATGTTGATCCTTCTTTCTGTCATTCATTAGTAAGCGCGAGCAATCCAAACAGTGTATTTAGCTGGTTTTCCAGTAACGATACATTTTTCTTTCGGCTCAACCATTCCTTCAAATGGAATATGACGAGTTGTAAAGCCTGTTTCTTCTTGAATTTTCGCTTCACTTTCTTCTGTTCCATCCCAACCTGCTAGAACCCAACCTGCACGTTCGCCGGCTGCTCGTTTTTCTTCAATATGTTCTTTTAATTCATCTAATGTGTCGATATTTGTGTACACATGTTGTTCGTTCATCTTTTTCGCACGTTCAAATAGACGAGCTTGCATAGCATTTAGCTCTTCTTCAACAGCTGAGACTAATTGGTCGATTTCAACGAAGTGTTTACCCTCTACGTCACGAGCTTTTAGAACAACAGTACCATTTTCTAAATCGCGAGGTCCAAACTCAATACGTAATGGTACACCGCGCATTTCCCATTCATTAAATTTAAATCCTGGAGACTGGTCACTATCATCTAAAACAGTACGAATACCTGCTTCATGAAGTTGATGTTGTAATTCTTTTAACTTTTCTAAAATTTCTGGATTCTTTTTCCATGGTCCGACTGGCATTAATACTACTTGACGTGGCGCTACAGCTGGTGGAATGATAAGCCCTTGGTCATCTCCGTGCATCATAATGAGCGTTCCGATTAAGCGGGTTGATACTCCCCAAGAAGTCGTATAAGCATAGACGTGCTCGTTATCTTGGTTTAAGTAAGTAATATCAAATGCTTCCGCAAAACGTGTTCCCATAAAGTGTGACGTTCCAGCTTGAATTGCGCGTCCATCTTGAACCATTGCTTCAATAGAGTAAGTGTTTTCTGCTCCAGCAAAACGCTCTGAAGGTGTCTTTTCACCAGAAAAAACAGGCACCGCTAATACGTCTTCCACGACTTCTTTATAAATCTCTAACATGCGCATGGTACGTTCTTTTGCTTCTTCAGCATCTGCGTGAGCAGTGTGTCCTTCTTGCCATAAGAATTCAGAAGTTCTTAAAAATGGTAAGGTACGTTTTTCCCAACGGAATACGTTTGCCCATTGGTTTAACATCAGTGGTAAATCGCGGTAAGATTGAATCCAACGGCTATACGCATCTCCAATCATCGTTTCAGAAGTTGGACGTAGCGCTAATTTCTCTTCTAACTTTTCCCCACCTGCTTCTGTTACGAAAGGTAATTCCGGGCTGAACCCTTCAATGTGGTCTGCTTCTTTTGCGAAGAAATGTTCTGGAATTAACATTGGGAAGTACGCATTACGTACACCTTCTTCTTTGAAACGTTTGTCAAACGCTGTTTGAATATGTTCCCACATTTCGTATCCATCTGGTTTAAAGATCATACTTCCGCGAACTGGTGAATAATCCATTAAATCTGCTTGTTGAATAGTGTCTAAATACCACTTTGAAAAATCTTCTTGTCGTGTAATCATTATAAGCCTCCTAAAATTTGGTAAAGAAAAAAACGCTCTTATCCTAATGTAAAGGACGAAGAACGTTCTACGCGGTACCACCTTTATTGCTGACGATGTGTCAACCTACTTAAATCACTGATAAGGAAGTGACCCCTTATAGGTGCTAGTAGGTTCAATAAAGGAGTGGGTGAAAAGTTCTCAGTCAACCTTTTCTTCCTGTAACCGTTTCTTTATTTACTAATCTAGTCTTAACTATTGTACACTACTTGTTCGTAAAATTCAATTCGTGGAAGATAAGATTGTGATTGACTTCTCTAGAACCGACTTTTTCACCCTTGTTGACTTTAAAGTACAAGCGTGAGACAATAAAAGTGCGATAAGACTATGAATCGCGACATAAGCACAAACCCCGTTAACTCTGGACAGCTAACGGGGTTTTTATCACCTATGCGATATTAGACGTGTGCACAAAAAGTGTTTGACTTAAAAGTATTTTCACTGTATGCTTTAAGCATAGATCAAATGTTTCTAATCATAGCGAAACACCAAACCCCCACACGACCGGCCAAAGTACGTGTGGGGGTTTTTTTGCGTCTATCAGACGTTATTGTGTGATAAACTATGATGAAGGAGGTTTGTGATGGACACTTTTTTCAAACGATTTGGTTTGTGGACTCTAGTGAGTTTATTGGCTTATTACTTAGGAACGCTATTTCCCTTAGTGGGTGGTGCAGTTTTTGCTTTATTTTTTGGCATGACTCTTCGGTTTTTTAATCCCCAATCATGGGTCGACTTTGACAGTGTGTCAAAGCAATCAGGACAAGTTTTAAAATTAGCAATTATTGCTTTAGGTTTTACGTTATCTTTTGATGTGTTAGTTGGCGTAGGCGCCCAATCATTAAAAGTTACCTTATTTACGATTGTTGCTTCTCTAGGAACAGCTCTATGGGTCGGAAAGAAATTAACGCTAGACAAGGATTTATATACTTTAATTGCGATGGGGACCGCTTTTTGTGGCGGAGCTGCGATTACCGCAACGACCCCTATTATTAAAGCAAGGCAAACTTATATGAGTTTAGCCATTGGGACTATTTTTCTTTATGATATTGTCGCAGTTTTATTATTTCCGCTCATTGGTCATTTATTTCATTTAACTGATTTACAATTTGGCTTACTTGCCGGGAGCGCGGTGAATAGTACACCGTCAGTTTTAGCCGCGGCGTTAGCCTATAGCGTCGAAGCGAATAGCTTTGCGGCGATTGTTAAAGTCGTTCGAACTTTATTACTCGTTCCCGCTACAATTTTACTCAGTATTCAATTTAATAAGGACACTCACGAAGGGACGTGGACTCTTAAAAAAGTCATTCGTTTAGTGCCTCCTTTTATTTTATGGTTTGCGGCAGCAAGTATTATTGCGACGGTCCTTCCCTTACCTTCCTTTTTTGTTAATGGGGCAAAACTCTTTAATAAATTAGGGATCACTTTTGGAGTAGCCGGCGTGGGTATGGGCATTGATTTAAAGGAAGTGCGTCAAACAGGAGTAAAACCTTTCTTAGTCGGCGGATTCGCTCAGACGGCTTCTCTTATTGTCAGTTTAATTTGCATTCATTTATTCTTTTAACAAAAAAGCGACCTTTAGAGGCCGCTTTTTTAATTATTTGAAATGAGGAGCTTCAGTCATCGATTGAATGACTTCATCGCCGGGTGATAAGTCAATGCCGGGGTATTTACCACTTTCAAAAGCGACCGCATACATTCCAGCCGCTTTTGCAGCCAAAAGTCCGTTATAGGCATCTTCAATCGCGATACACTCTTTAGGTTCCACTTCTAATTGACGAGCCGCTTCTAAGTAGACATCTGGAGCCGGTTTAGATTCTTCCACTTCCTCACCACTCACTAGCGCATCAAAATACTGCTGGATATCTAAAGCACGGGTTACTCGTTCAATCGTATCCTTCGGACTTGATGAAGCAACGGCTAGTTTAAACCCTTGCTCACTTAAGCTACGAATATAGTCTTTTACTCCATCGATGGGTAAGAAACCGTCACGTTTCACCACTTCTTTTTGATACTCTTTCATTCGGTCAATCATTTCTTGCATCGGAGTTTGTAAGTGATATTTTTCGACTAACAAGCTCCAAGCAGCATGATCCGTTTTGCCGATACTATCGATAAAGTCTTCCATTTCGAACTTTTCAACGCCTTCTTCTTTTAATACGCGCCTTGTCGCTTCGAAATAACTATACTCTGAATCAATAATGACTCCATCCATATCAAAAACAACTGCTTTCATAACCATCCTCCTTTTCTTCAGTATAGCAAAAAAACGCCCTCTTTATTAAAAAGAGCGCGCTTCTTATTATTCAACGACTAGTTGACCTGCTTCATTTAGTCCGTAATTGGTTAGTTTGCCCATATGGCTTAATGGCCAAAACTTAAAGAATGCTCGACCTTCAAACGCATCTTGAGAGACAAAGCCAAAGCTACGGCTATCTACTGAATTGCGACGATTATCCCCTAAAACAAACATCATACCTTCAGGAACGACCGTTTCTCCGGTCACTTCTTCTAACGTAAAGTCTTGGGTGAAGTTCCCGTCGGTTTCAGATTTCTTTTGGTCTAAGTAAGGTTCGTCGACCGCTTGACCATTTAAATAAAGAGTGTCGTTTTTATATTCAATGGTATCTCCTGGCAAACCGATAATTCGTTTAACATATAGTGTGTCTTCTTTATGGGGCGGATGAAAAGTGATGACATCAAAATGATCTAGCGACCCTCTACGCCACATAAATAAACGTTCCTGATCCGCTAAGGTATAATCCATTGAGCGTCCGTCCACTTGAAATGGGGCGACAATAAAATGACGCACTCCTAACATAATGACTAACACTACTAAAAAAGTCACAACATATTCAATTAATTCTCTAACAAACCCATTTGACTGCATGATTGTTCTCCCATCTAAATTAAAGGCATTATTTTTATTTATTTTAGCAAACTTTGCCTTAAGACTCCAATCGATGGGTCTTTACCGCGTTGGTAATTGGTCCCAATGGGTAATCTTTCCTTTAAAAATATCACTGACTTCATTAAAGGTTAAATTAGCATGAGGGTTCGACGGATGAATGACGATTGCAATCCCATCTAAAGCGATGGGAACAGCTAGCAATTGTTCTTGTTCTTCATCGTTTAACGCGCGAGAAACCATTCCGATATCGGCTGTTCCTTCAGTGGCAGCTGAGACTCCTGCACTGGACCCATTGGACGTAATATTAATCTTAACCCCAGGATTATTTTGTTCGTACCGTTCAGCTAACTTTTCCATCACGGGAGTCACTGACGTTGAACCAACAATGGTTAGTTGTCCTTTAGGGGTTGTACGACTTGTTGGTGGTAAGTCGGGTTGTCGTTCTTTGCCGATGGAAATATAGTTCAATCCTTCAATAATCTCTTTTCCTTCTGGCGAGTAAATAAATCCAACAAAGTCATTGGCTAAATCACTCAATCCATCATGTTTCCACACAATATTAAAAGAACGGGCCACGGAATAGTCACCGCTTTTAATCGTTTCTTCTGTAATAGGGACTCCATCAATAGCAATGGGCTTGACGGTGTCATTAAGAGAGCCAAAAGAAATATATCCAATCCCTCTTGGGTTCCCAGCTACATATTGCATGACCCCATTCGTACTATTTTGAACGTCAGCTTCGACGGTCGTCATGTCATCACCTTGGTCGTCGACGACATGAACTTCTTCAACAAAAGCGTCGCGTGTTCCCGAACCCGCTTCTCTTGAGACGACGTTGATCGCTTCTTTATCCACAACACATCCACTTAAGACAATGGCTAAAATAAGGAGCAGTAACTTCACTGCTTGACGACTAAACGTTCGCTTCATTGCACTCCTACTTTCTGATAGTTAGTTTAATTCCACAATTTCGCCTGTGTTTAAAAAGACGATTCGCTCACAAATATTAGTAATGTAGTCACCAATTCGTTCTAAGTTATTAGCAACGCCAATGTAACCTAGCCCCATTTCGACCACTTCTTCCCCGGTCTTTTGGCTCATACGAATGCGCGCTTCGCGGTAAACTTCTTTTAATAAAGCATCCACTTGTTCATCCCGGCTTGCGATTTGTTTGGCCATACTCGCATCTTTTGCCATATAAGCTTTTAAAACATCCGCCGACATTTGGGTCACTAAATCAGCCATGTCTTTTAATAGTTTAGTGACTGTTTTTGATTCACTCGTATCTTCTGTACGACGAAGGGTCGCTTTAGCAATTGATACAGCGTGGTCCCCCATTCGCTCTAAGTCAGTACTTGCGTGAATAACGGTAAAAATCATGCGCAAATCACTGGCCACAGGTTGTTGTAAGGCAATAATACGGTAAGTATCTTTTTCCATTTCGGCAGCTAAGGCGTTAATACGTAAATCATCGCTAAATAATTCGTGAGCCAACTCTCTATCTTCTTTAATGAAGGCGTCAACGGATTTTAAAATCGAGGCATTGACCTTTTTGGTAAGTAAAATTAAATTATCGTGTAATTGATTTAATTCTTGTACGTAAGTTTTTCTCATTGTAAACTCCTTTTATCCAAAACGTCCGGAAATATAATCGTTAGTACGTTCATCTTTTGGAATACTAAAGATGGTTTCTGTTTGGTCAAATTCAATTAAATCCCCACTTAAGAAAAAGGCGGTCTTATCTGAAATACGAGCGGCTTGTTGCATGTTGTGGGTGACGATAACGACAGTATATTTATCTTTTAAATCATAAATTAAGTCTTCGATCTTATTTGTTGAAATCGGATCTAAAGCCGAAGTCGGTTCATCCATTAATAACACCTCCGGTGCATTCGCAATGGCCCGGGCAATACATACACGTTGTTGTTGTCCACCGGATAAAGAGGTCGCATTTTGGTGGAGCTTATCTTTGACGTCATTCCAGACGGCAGCTCCTTTTAGACTTTCTTCAACGATTCGGTCCAGTTCTTTAGAATCTTTAATTCCATGGGTTCGTGGCCCGTAGGCGACGTTATCATAAATGGATTTAGGAAAAGGGTTCGGTTGCTGGAACACCATTCCGACACGTTTACGGAGTAAGTTAACGTCATAATTAGATGAGTAAATATCTTTGCCGTCTAATTCAACAAGGCCATCCACGCGAGTTCCGGGAACTAAGTCTTGCATACGGTTTAATGTTTTGAGAAAGGTTGATTTACCGCAACCAGAAGGACCGATAAAAGCAGTCACTTCGCCTTCTTGAATATCCATATTAATATTTTTGAGCGCTTGAAAATCGCCATAGTAAAAATCTAAATTTTTTACATGAATTTTTGTTTTGTCTGTCATTTATTGTCCTCCTCGACTTAAGTACTGACTTAACTTAGTAGATAATGCGTTAATAATCACCACAATAACAATTAACACCGCTCCTGTAGCGTAGGCTTCTTGAACGTGTAATCCTTCAGAGGATAAGACGTACATATGTAACGCTAAGGTTCTAGAACTGGACATTAAGTTCTTTGCGATCCCTGTTGCGGTTCCTAACGTAAACATTAAAGCAGCCGTCTCGCCGACAATTCGTCCGATCGATAAAATAATCCCAGAGACAATCCCTGGCATCGCCACAGGTAATACGACGGTAAAAATCGTTCTTAATTTCCCCGCACCTAAGGCTAAACTTCCCATACGCAAATTATTATTCACAGACAATAGCCCTTCTTCTGTTGAAGAAATAATCATCGGCAAAATCATAATCGCAATGGTCAAAATTCCCGCTAAAAGAGAATATTGCATATTCAACCGCACAACAAACAAAATCATCCCAAACAACCCGTAAACAATCGACGGAATTGCAGCAAGTGTGTCGGTTGCGAGTCGGATTAGCGGAATAAACCAACTATCGCGATTAGCGTATTCCACTAAGTAAAATCCAGTAAACACCCCAATGGGTGTTGCTATTAACAATGAACCTAAGACAAGTTCAAGAGTTGTAATAATTGCTGGCATCATGGAGACATTTTCTGTTGTATAATGCCAAGCAAAAATGGACGGCTTTAGCGCACCTAAACCATTAATAAAAATGAACCCGACAATTAAAATAAGTAAACTCACCGTAAAAATAGCTGAAGCCCAAATGAGTCCTTTCATCCAATTAATCGATTGTTTCTTCATTAGCTTCGTTCTCCTTTACGTTTGACGAACATGAAGATCATGTTAATAATCAAAATAAATACAAACAAGACAACCGCTGTCGCTATTAAAGCTTCCCGATGTCGACCGGTTGCATAAGCCATTTCAAGCACAATGTTTGTTGTTAACGTTCGCACTCCTTGATGTAAGCCACTTGGAATACGTGGTTGGTTTCCGGCGACTAAAATAACCGCCATCGTTTCGCCAATCGCGCGGCCAATTCCTAAAATAACCGCAGATAAAATACCCGACTTTGCGCCCGGAACTACGACTTTCATAATCGACGCTTCATGGGTCGCTCCTAAGCCGATACTTCCTTCATAATAATATTTAGGAACCGCTCGTAACGCCGCTTCTGATAAACCAATCACCGTTGGTAAAATCATAATCCCTAATAAAATAGACGCTGTTATAATATTCATTCCTGATCCGCCAAAAAGACTTCGCGAAATAGGAACAATCAGTTGTAATGCGAAAAACCCATAAACAATCGACGGAATGGCGGCCATTAAGTTAATCGCTGGTTTGAACCACCGGTAGACCCGGTCCGACATAAAATGAGACAAACAAATCGCTGTCAAAACACCTAAAGGAACTCCAATCATTACTGCACCAGCCGTAATGGTTAAAGAACCTATAATCATGGGTAAAATTCCGTACTGAGGATGGCTAGCTGTAGGACGCCAACTGGTTCCTAGTAGAAAATTACCAAATCCTTCCTCAAAGATAAAAGGGGCTCCTTGAGAAAACATGAAATAGAAAATAAGGATAATCGCGAGAATCGACATGGATGCGCTGAGCATAAACACGTACTTCATCGCCGTTTCCTTCATTTGGTGAGACATGGCTTTTCTCCTTTTAAATTTATTCCACACTTACCGTGTGTTAACCTAATCGTAACAAATTACTTTTCATTTTAATATTTAAAAAAGAGTAAAATAAATAGCATTTTCCTAAAGCGGAAAATGCTATTCTTATTATATTCTTAAAAAACGTCCCATGGAACGGCGGGCTCCAATAGAGCCTAAAACCATCCCTAATAGCAAAAGACTGCCTCCTACAATCCAAATGGTTGGAAAGATAGGGTAAAGGCGTAAATTGTGAATACCAAATAATTGAGGCGCTGCTTGACTAATACTTTGATAAACCCCGTATAAAAGTAACGTCGCCACTCCTGCTCCAATCATACCAATAAAGGCTCCTTCATAACCAAAGGGCGCTTTAATAAAGCGATTATCTGCCCCAACTAAGCGCATAATTTCGATTTCTTGCTGGCGGGCAAAAATCGTTAAGCGAATGGTATTGGAAACAAGTAAGACAGCTAAAATCACTAACACGGCGCAAACAAAGGCTAATACATAACGAAAGAGAGCGATCCGTTCGATTAATTGCTCAGCTTGTGCTCCACCGTAGTTAACTTGAACAATATAAGGACTTTCGTCGATTTTTGAAGCGACTGCATCTAAGTCGTCTGTTGAAGCCACTTTTACAACGAGCACATCGTAAAGCGGGTTATTATCTCCTTGGAATAAATCAAACTCTTCAACGTTCGCAACTAAGTCTTCTAACTCTTGTTCTTTCGAGCGAAATTCAACCTCAACGACTTGAGGATAATTTTTAATTTCTTCTTCCAATCGCTTAGCGTCTTCTTTAGTTGACGCCATGTCTAAGTGAGCTCTAATTTGAATATCTTGTTCAATATCTTGAGCAATTTTTTCTACGTTTTGGATCATTAAAAATAATCCACCTACCATAAAAAGAGTCATGCTCATCGTTAAAACAGAGGCTAAAGTCATCCAACCGTTACGAAACAATTGGCGAAATCCGTCTCGGATATGTCTAAAAAAGTTACGAATGATTCTCACGACTCATACACCCCCTTATATTCGTCGCGGACAAGGAAGCCGTCTTCTAAACTAATGACACGGTGGCGATATTCATTCACCAACACATCGTTATGGGTTCCCATAATAACCGCGGTTCCTTGTTGGTTAATTTCTTCTAGTAAATGAAGAATTTCTTGAGCAATTTGTGGGTCTAAGTTCCCGGTTGGCTCATCGGCAATAATAATCGCCGGCTCATTAGCAATCGCTCGGGCAATCGCCACTCGCTGTTGTTCTCCTCCTGAGAGCTCATCGGGGTATTGGTGAATTTTATGTTTTAAGCCAACTTGATCTAAAACCGTCAGTACCCGTTCTTTAATGCGTCGCTTACTGGCTCCCGTAACTTCTAAAGCGTAGGCGACATTTTCATAAACAGTTAATCTCGGTAGCAGTTTAAAGTCTTGGAAAATAACCCCTAAGTGGCGTCTTAATTTAGGGACTTGACGGTCTTTCATTTGATCTAAAAAGAAACGGTCGACTTGAACAGTCCCATGGGTCGCTTTTTCTTGGCGATATAGTAACTTCATTAGTGTGGACTTACCCGATCCACTGGGGCCAACGACATAGACGAATTCGCCTTGTTCAATGCGTAAGTCGATATTTTTTAAAGCGACGACATTATTAGGATATATTTTCGTTACATTGGTTAATTGAATCATTTTTTCACACCCTTTCTTTAACTGGTTGGCGTATCTTCTTCATGTCCCATCGCCCATTTTAAGTAAGCATCGATAAAGCTGTCTAACTCACCATCAACAACGGCTTGAGCATTTCCCACTTCATAGTTTGTCCGGTGATCTTTGACCATTGAATAAGGGTGGAAAACATAGGAACGAATTTGCGAACCCCAAGCAATATCACTTTGAGAGCCTTTAATGGCTGCCAATTCTTGTTGTTTCTTTTCTTCTTCTAATTGGTACAAACGACCTTGAAGTAACTTCATCGCTGTTTCGCGGTTTTGAAGTTGGGACCTTTGGGACTGGCTTTGAACCGTGATCCCGGTCGGTAAGTGAGTAATACGAACAGCGGAGTCGGTTTTGTTGACGTGTTGTCCTCCCGCTCCACTGGCTCGGTACGTATCAATGCGTAAATCATCCGGAGAAATTTCTATTTCAATCGTATCATCTAAAATAGGAGTAACTTCAATGGAACAAAAAGACGTATGACGACGGGCATTGGAATCAAAAGGAGAAATGCGCACGAGGCGATGGACTCCTTTTTCTGACTTTAAATAGCCATAGGCGTTATGACCTTTTACCGTCATCGTGACACTCTTAATTCCCGCTTCATCACCGGGTTGGTAATCGATCATTTCAACTGAATAGCCGTGATCATCTGCCCAACGTTGATACATACGCAGTAAAATACTTCCCCAATCTTGAGACTCAGTTCCACCTGCACCGGGGTGCAGTTCTAACACCGCATCATTCGTATCGTGTTCTCCTGATAGAAGCATTTGAATTTCATAGTCTTCAATTTGTTTTTTCAACTCAGGGATGGATGATTGGATTTCTAGTAACATCTCTTCGTCATCAGTTTCTTCGTAAAGTTCTAAAGCCATTTCCGCATCTGACAGTCCTTCATCAATTTCCATAAAGGTTTGATATTCCGCTTTAGCGTGATTTAATTGAGTGATAATTGTTTGCGCTTTTTGGTTATCATCCCAAAAGGTCGGTTCTGCCATTTGTTGTTCGAAATCAGCAATATCTGCTTCTAAGCGATCTAAGTCAAAGAGACCCCCTAAAGCTGTCGACTTTTTGACGGGTATCTTCTAAAAAATGTTTAATTTCATGCAGTTCCATTTGAGTCACTCCTTTAGTTTTTTCGGTCAAAAGACCCATAAGCAAGATCTTAACAGGCTTATGGGTCTTAAAAATTAAGCTTTATTGACTTGCTCACGCTCAACATTTTGGTGAATATGAGCTTTCATGACGAAGCGAGTTACGTCATATTCGATTTCAGCAATCATTTCTTGGAAACGTTCGTATCCTTCTGTTTGGTACTCTGTTAATGGGTTTGTTTGTGCATAAGCTCTTAACCCAATTCCTTGACGTAAATGATCCATTGTATCAATGTGATCTGTCCATTTAGAGTCTACTACACGTAAAATGATCACCTTTTGGAACTCTGCTAATTGATGTTCAGTTAACGTCTCTGTCTTTTCATCAAAGAGACGGTGAGCTGTCATTTTTAAATAGTTTTTGAGTTCTTTAATATTTTTGCCTTGAAGGTCTGCTAAGCTCATCGTATCAGGGTGAACTAATGCGTTATGAGCAAACTCCAATAATCCTTCTAAATTCCAGTGATCTTTGTCGCCTTCTGTAGCGGTATCTACTTGACGTTCAATTGTACGATCGATCATATTTTTGATGTATGGTGTTAGAGGTTCTTCCGTTTGAATGACTTCTAAACGTTGACCGTAGATTACTTCACGTTGTTCGCGCATCACTTCGTCATACTCTAAAACACTCTTACGAGTGTCGTAGTTGTTTCCTTCAACACGGCGTTGAGCAGATTCTACTTGACGGCTCAACATGCGACTTTGAATCGCCATATCTTCTAGCTCTTCATCTTCCATATTCAAGCGTTCCCACACTTGACGAATACGGTCAGAACCAAAGCGGCGCATCAAATCATCTTCTAGAGATAAGTAGAATTGAGAAAAGCCTGGGTCTCCTTGACGACCTGAACGTCCACGTAATTGGTTATCAATACGACGTGATTCGTGACGCTCAGTTCCGATAACGCATAGACCCCCTAATTCAGGTACTCCCGCACCTAATTTGATGTCCGTACCACGACCGGCCATGTTGGTTGCGATCGTTACCGCACCGCGTTGACCTGCACTAATAACGATTTCTGCTTCTTTAAAGTGGTTCTTAGCGTTGAGTACTTCGTGAGGGATACCTCCTTGAGTTAATAGTCTTGATAAGTATTCAGACGTTTCTACCGCAACGGTACCTACTAGAACGGGTTGCCCTTTCGCGTGACGTTCTTTAATTTCTTGTGCTACGGCATGGAATTTAGAACGTAAGTTAGGGTAAAGTAAATCCGGGCTGTCAATTCGTTGAACAGGACGGTTTGTTGGCACTTGAACAACACGCATGTTGTAAATTTCTCTAAACTCTTCTTCTTCTGTTTTAGCCGTTCCGGTCATTCCAGATAGCTTTTCATACATACGGAAGTAGTTTTGGAAAGTAATCGTTGCTAGAGTTTTAGACTCGTCTTCAATCGCGACTTCTTCTTTAGCTTCAATGGCTTGGTGTAGTCCGTCTGAATAACGGCGCCCTTCCATGATACGTCCAGTAAAGCCGTCAACGATTTTAACTTCGCCTTCATCAACTACGTAGTCGATGTCGCGAATCATAATGTAGTTCGCACGTAAAGCTTGTTCAATGTGGTGGACTAATTGAGCGTTTTCGATGTCATATAAGTTTTCTAAACGGAAAATACGCTCAGCCTTATCCGTTCCTTCATCAGTTAACGCGATGGTTTTACTTGAGATGTCGATCGTATAGTCTTCATCTTCGCGTAACCCTTTAACGAAGTAGTCCGCACGGTTATATAAAGCCGTTGATTTTTCTGCTTGTCCAGAAATAATAAGCGGCGTTCTAGCTTCATCAATTAAAATAGAGTCCACCTCGTCAACTACCGCATAATGCAATGGACGTTGAACCATTTGATGTTCGTAAACGACCATGTTATCACGTAAATAGTCGAACCCTAATTCGTTGTTTGTACTATATGTAATATCAGCTAGGTAAGCTTCACGCTTTTGAGCCGGAGAAAGGCTGTTTAAGTTAAGCCCAACAGACATACCTAAGAAACGGTATAATTCACCCATCTCTTGGGAGTCACGAGTCGCTAAGTAGTCGTTAACGGTTACAACGTGCACACCGCGGCCCGTTAAGGCGTTTAAGTAAACAGGCATGGTCGCTGTTAACGTCTTACCTTCTCCTGTTTTCATCTCAGCAATATCGCCTTGGTGTAATACGTAAGCTCCTTGAATTTGTACTTTATAAGGTAAAAGTCCTAAGACACGGTAAGCCCCTTCACGAACCACCGCAAAAGCTTCTACCATTAAATCATCTAGAGTTTCACCATTTTGGTATCGTTGTTTAAATTCATCTGTCTTAGCGCGCAATTCCTCATCCGTTAATGCACGATAAGTAGATTCTAAATTAATGACTTCATCCGCTAGACGGCCGGCACGGTTTAATTCGCCTTTATCACTTTCAAAGATATTTTTTAAAAAGTTAGCCATCATCACTACTCCTTTATTTGAATTCTTGATTATGTTTATATTAAGATAGATTAGCTATTTATAGTTTTAAACATTCACTTTACTATTGTACCATAATCCATATAGATTTAAATGTTTTTGTTAATTTAAATCAAGACAACTAAAAAACCACACATGGCTTGACCCATGCATGGTTTGATTCATTATTTATTTAAATCGTGTCTTAGTAACTCTTCTACTGCATCAGCCACAAACTGAACGTCCGGTCCGACAATGACTTGGTAGTTATGTTTATCAATCGGATTCACTCCGGGTACGCCAGAAGATTTAATTTTGGCTTCATCAATTAAATCAGCATCTTTAACAGTGAGGCGTAAACGTGTCGTACAGTTTTGAACGTCTTCGATATTTGCTGCTCCACCTAAACCTTCATAAATTAATAATGCGCGTTGGTCGCTGACATTTGATTCACCAACGGTGACTGCAGTCGCAGTTGCGCTGGCTTCGTCACGTCCTGGTGTCATTAAATTAAATTTCTTAATAACAAAATCGAACATTACATAGTAAATGACCGCAAAGACAAGCCCTTGAACTAATAACATCAATGGTTTGTTAGCAATTGGAATACGCAGACTTAAAATAAAGTCAATGAGTCCGGCACTAAAGTTAAATCCAGCGGTCCAACCAAAGGTTGCGGACACAAACATCGAAATACCGGTTAATAATGCATGAACCACATAAAGTGGGAAAGCCGCAAACATAAATGAAAACTCTAACGGTTCAGTTACTCCAGTAAAGAAGGAAGCAAAAGCAGCCGCCATTAATAGAGAACCGACTTGCTTTTTGTTTTCAGGACGTGCGTTACGGTACATAGCGTAAGCTCCGGCTGGAAGACCAAACATCATCACTGGGAAGAATCCAGCTTGATACATACCGGTGACCCCTTTAACTCCTTCACTTGCCCAGAAGCGACCAATATCATCAATACCGGCTAAGTTGAACCAAAAGACGTTGTTTAACGCGTGGTGTAATCCTGTTGGAATAAGTAAACGGTTGAAGAAACCGTATAATCCCGCACCGAGGGCTCCCATACTTGAAATCGCTGTACCAAAGCTAGTTAAGCTTGTATAAACGACGGGCCAAGCAAATAATAATAACGCAGATAAAATCATCATGAAAAAGGCCGTCATAATTGGCGCTAATCGTCTTCCGCTAAAGAAAGCAAAAGCTTGAGGCAGTTGAACTTTACTGAAGCGGTCATAAGCAGCCGCTGCTACTAACCCCGCTAAAATACCAATAAAAACGTTTTTGAAATTAATGGCGCTAAAGGCAATGTTGACAGATTCCACGTCTACTCGCGTTAACATCGCGACAGAATCAGGTTGGAGTAAAGTATTAGGCACTAAAAATCCAACTAGACCACTTAACGCTGCTGAGCCGTCTTTATCTTTAGACATCCCAAGGGCTAACCCTACCGCAAATAAAACACCTAAGTGATCTAAAATGGCAGCACCGGCCTTAATAAGAAAAGCAGCTAGAACACTGTTACCACCCCATCCTGCCGGGTCAATCCAATAACCAATCCCCATACATAAGGCAGCGATCGGCAAGACAGCCACTGGCAACATGAGCGAACGTCCGATTCGTTGTAAATAAGCTTTCATCGTCTTTCTCCTTATCGTTTCAATTTAAGTGACCTATTTATTTTAAACTTCTTTGAAAAGTGTGTAAATATTTTCTGAAAAAATAAATTTAATTATTTTACATCACCTGCACTTCTTCTAAAATGATAGCGCTTTCATTTTATGCGATAAAAAGAACCCGAGATGGCAAGTCCACCACCTCGGGCTTTAAAGCTGACTCAATTAAATGGACTAATGATTAGTTACCTGTTTCGATTAAACCGTAACGTCCGTCTTTACGGCGATAAACAATCGAAGTTTCATTTGTTTGTGCGTCTGTATAGATGAAGAAGTCATGTCCTAACATGTTCATTTGTAATACCGCTTCTTCACTGTCCATTGGTTTTAAGCTGACTTGTTTTGAACGAACAATTTCTAGTTCATCTTCTTCTTTTTCTTCTACTTGTCCGCCAGCAACAGCATCTAAGTAGGCAATTTCTTCTAAGCCGCGTTCTCTTGATTTGCGGTTAATTTTTGTTTTGTATTTGCGCACTTGACGCTCTAATTTATCAACAACTAAGTCAATACTTCCGTATAGATCTTGAGTTGTTTCTTCGGCGCGAAGTACTAAGAATGATAAGGGAATGGTTACTTCTGCTTTAGCTGTTTTATCAGAATATACTTTTAAGTTAATATAAGCAGTAGCGTTTGGTACATCTGTAAAGTAACGCTCTAATTTGCTTACTTTCTTTTCGGCATATTCTCTAATAGCTGGAGTAACTTCGATATTCTCCCCGCGAATGTTATACGTAAACATATAAATCCCTCTTTTCCAATATAGTGGAAGTGATTTGATTAGCTTTGGTTAAACTTACCTAAATCTCTTCCTCTTCTGTGACTTTATTATAACACGAGTTAATGGTTTTTGAAAATAAAACCCTTTCATTTTCATTTTAATGTTTCTTGCAAACTGTCTCTAGCTAAGCTTAAACTGATTAAATCAATGGTCGGATCGTGATTAAATACACATTCTTTCGCCTTCATCATTGTTGTCCCCGTCGTATATAAATCATCAAAAATAAGCAACTTTTCCGGAAGAGAACTGTTTTTCCTTAATTCAAAAGGTTGCTTAAGTTCTAGTCGCTGCTTTTTAGTTTTTGCCGCTTGTCTTTTACCGTCGCCTATATAGTCAAAATAAAATCCATAAGGAACACTAGCTTCTTCTAATAAAAGAGCGGTTGGGTGAAACAAGCGTTCTTTTAAATGGTTCGGCGAACTGGGTAGTACCGTCCACGTGTAAACTTGATACTGGCGGTAAACTTTGGCTAAACGATCCGCCACTACTTTACTTTGCCGAACATCGCCTTGATATTTATAAGTATAAAGCCATTCTCTTACCGCTTCATTGTACTCTAACAGTACATCATGACGCAAATAATTAATGGGTAATTGTTCACGCCACTTAAAGCAATCATAACAGTAATCGACGCCATCTTCTTTGTGTCGATAAGGCAGTATAAAAGGGTTAGATGCATCTTTTTCTAAAGGCCTTAAACAATGATCACAAACTAACTCACTCGCTGCAAGGGGCTGAAATAAGGCTTGGCACTCTTTACATAAAACGGGAAAGCGAATAGGACCTAACGTGAATAAATGATGCCATTCTAAATCCCGGGGCAATCTTTCTTGGCAAAACAAACAACAGTCACTCATCAATAAGTCCCTCTTTTCTAGCTAACTGATTCATTTCTTTAATTTGCCGGCAAGCACGGCGCATAGCTTTTGAATAACCAAAGTGTAAAAACCACACTTCCCCAGTAGGAAAGTAAGGCCTTCTCCCTGCGCGACCGCTCATTTGCACTAAAGACGCTTCGGTAAATAAAGGGTGTTCGGCACCAATAATGCACACTTGGCAATTAGTAAAGGTTACCCCACGTTCTAAAATAGTCGTTGTAATGAGTAAGTCTAATTCACTGTCACGCAGTTGTTGGACTTTTTCTTGACGGTTAAGGTCTTTTGAGTGAACACAGGCTATGCGCAACTCGGGCCACACTTTGCTGAGCCATTGGTAAAGTTCTTCGGCTAAAGCAATATTGGCAATAAACAATAGTTTAGGGCCCGTTAATTGTTTAAACTGATTCATTTTTCGGTACAAAGGACTCCATCTACGCCGCTTTTTAATCGTCTCACGCCAATTCCCTGCCCAAAAGCACTTCGGTTCGGGTAAACTAAAGCGATGGTACCGAGCCGGGAGTACTGTATGGGTGAGGCGTTCGTGTTTTATTTCTTCGTTTAAATAATCATCAGGAGTTGCTGTTAAGTAGATGACTTTTCCATCTTGTTTTTTGGCGTGTTCCACCCCGGCATGAAGGGTGGGGTCGCCTGCATAAGGAAACCCATCCACTTCATCGACAATAATTAAGTCAAAAGCTTCTTTAAAGCGCCATAGTTGGTGAGTGGTTGCGACCACTAACGGCGTATAGCGATACACTTCTTCTGTTTGCCCGTGCAGTAAGATTAAAGGAACGGATTTAAAAGCCTCTTGTAATCTAGGCGCTAACTCATTACATACATCCATTCGTGGTGTCGCGACTGCCACCCGACCGCCTTTTTGAAGGACTTGGTGAATCACTTCAAAAATCATCTCCGTCTTACCCGCTCCTGTCACGGCTTGAATTAAATGAGGGCGAGAGTCACTTAGGGAGTTCACTAAATCCGTTGAGGCTCGTTGTTGTTCGTTGGATAATTGCCCGGACCAAGTGAGCAGTTTTTCTTTTGTTTCAGGACGTTTTTGGTAAGGGTAACTGTAAAGAGTCGTTGCTTCACTGATTCGTCCTAGTTGGATACAATTTAAACAATAATAATTCCTTTGATTGTTAAAAGAGATGCGCCCAAAACTTGTCTGTTGATCCTCCCCCTCCTTTATTTGATTGTGACAACGTTGGCACTGAATCAGTGTTTCTTTTGTAATTCCAGGTCGCTGGTCAAGCTTACTTAATATATCTTCAAGTCTTTCATTCAATTGATGTTTCTGTAGTAAAACTTCAATTTCATGTTTCGTTAAACAACGCCCTTCAAAAAGTGACCAATCCATCCCTTCCCTCCTTTCTACTTAATAAGTTAGTAAAAAGAAGGCAAATCCATTTTTAAAAACCTGAATTGTAAAATTAAGCTAGAAAAAAACAAATAGGACCATTTGTGCTACACTATTTATGAGTCCAATCATAAATAAGGGAGTAGACACAAAATGGCCTATACACATCTTACCACGAAAGAACTGACTTGGATAGAAAACTACTACGAAATTGGCGAAAAAGCTTACATAGTCGCTAAAAAGTTAAGAAGATCTGCTCAAACCATCTATAATGTCTATCATTATTTAGACGATGGTGGAACTATCATCGACTATTATGAAGGCTACAAAGCTAACAAATCTAAGTGTGGCTCTAAGAAGAAGCAGTTCACAG
>NZ_FNEL01000038.1 GCF_900100125.1 Dolosicoccus paucivorans
TAATTGGACACCGACTTCGCGATAGCTTAACTCTGTAGTTAAGTACAATTCTATCGCATATAGCTTGGTTTCTAAAGGATAAGACTGTCTTGTTGACTTAACTTGAAGGCCTTCTAAGCCGAAATCTTGATAATTATGGATCCATCGTTTCACTATTGACTGAGCGATTTGATATTTTTTCGCTAAAGTCCTAAATCCGCCTTTTCCAGCTTCGTAGTCAGTAACAATTTGAAGTTTCGTTTCTAAACTATACTTGGTCATAAAAATACCCCCAAAAGTTAGATTTTTTGGTCTAACTTTTGGGGGTCGGCTCAGTTCAATGCCTTTTTAAGTTTGCCATGGTATGACAAAATGATCCAATTGGTCAACCAATACAAACAACAACAAACCGGCTAAACTCACAAGTAAAATAGCCGCATACATGCTTGGATAATCCATTCGCATCCAAGCATCCATAATATAAAAGCCCATGCCCAATCTTGTTCCATAGTTTTCCATAAAAAACAAAACAGAAAAAGAAGTCCCTAGAGAAATTCGGATCATATTAAAGATACTCGGTAAAATCACTTTAAACATAATATGCCAAAAGGTATGCCAACTTGTCGCATTTAATCCTTCATACTACTTGATAAAGTTCTAGAGGAATTTGTTGAATAGCGCCTCGTACAGAAACAGTCACTTGAGGCAATACAACAATAACTAATAAGGCAATTTTAGACCAGTCACTAATACCAAAAAAGAGTAACGCCACTGGTAAAAGAGCCATTTTAGGAATTGGATACACCAAATAAACAACCAGATCTAGCCACTGGTTCCAACGTTCGTATTTACCCATTAAAATACCCAATAAAGCCCAAAGAGTATACCAATAAAAAGACCCGCAAAATGTACTGCCCCCTTAAATCCGGACACGGAATTTAAGGGGGCTTTACTATGTCTAAGTATTCATATCAGTTAAAATTAGAGATCATTCATAAGCGCCAAGAAGGTTATGGACCTACTTATCTAGCCAAAACTTATGGAATTAAACGCGGGACAATCAAAAGTTGGCTCAAACAATATCAACTTCATGGAGAAGAAGGACTTCAGAAATCCCTATCGAAAACAGCTTAGTGTAAAATAACTGTTGGTAAGCTAAAAGCAAAAAAGATAACCCTCTGCTATACTGTTAGTATCCAAAACAGACAGAAAGTTAGAGGGTTATCCATGAATATTGTAACACTCTACTCTGGTGAATTCAAGGTGTCTGTTTTACAATATAGACAATTACACCAATTGACATACGCCCAAACAGCAAAACACTTTGGTATTAAACAAGGCGCTACGATTGCGACCTGGAACAAAACGTATCTTACTCAAGATTATGATGGGCTATGTAAGCCAATTGGTAGACCTTCTAAGAAAGCAGAGGATTCAACCATGACTCACAAGCCATCTAAACAACCTTTGACATCATCAGAAAAGGTTCAGGTAAAATAGCTCCACTAACTTCATGGCTTCTTAGTAACTCTACACGACTTGGAACAGGCGGAATGTGTTCAAATTGAACCGCTTCTTCTTCAATGGCTTGTTCTTGTAACATTTGAACCGCCGCATAATGAGTTCCACTTTCAGTTAAAACCGCAACCTTTTTGTCTTTTAAGTCAGCTAATTCTTGAACGTCATCATCATTAACAACCAAATCGAACTCACCAAAGGTTGAACCCGTAATTTGGATATCCATGCCACCTTCTAAATAAGCTGCAAAAGCGATTAAATCACTGTTCATTCCATCCACTTGTTTCGCTTGGAAAGCTGTATCGCGATCATTTGCGTTACGGAACACTTCTAATTCTAAATCAACACCGTGTTTTTTATCGAAACCTTGTTGAATAGCGACTATAAAGAGGGATATTATCCGTCGAAGGCATCACCCCTAATTTTAATGTTTCCACTTCTTCTGCTTGAGCTTTTTCCAGACCTACTAATGTTAAAGGGCTTAAAAGAGTCAATAGGCAAATAATTTGAATGAATTTCTTCACAATAGATTCCTTCTTTCTAAATAATATACTTTGTTCATTATATCCCAAACCTTCCTTTTTTTTAAGTATTTTGTGTTACACTTAATTCAAAAAGAAAGGAAGCGATTTTATGATTTCGCTAGACCAACTCAATCAACTACTACAACAAAACAAAGGGGTTGTTTTAGATGTTCGCCGTGACGATGAACGAGCGCGTGGAGCTATCCCTCATTCGATCCATATTCCGATTGCTGAACTGGCTGACCGTTATCAAGAGCTTGATCCTTCGTTAAATTACTATGTCATGTGTCAATCAGGCAAACGAGCCCAGCGAGGGGTTGAATTTTTGAAAAATAAAAATTACCAAGTCACTTGTGTCATAGGAGATTTTAACGAGTGGTCAGGAGAACTTATTTAATTATTTATGATAGGCGTGTCCGTTAATAATACGAAACGCGCGATAAATTTGTTCAACCAAGACTAAGCGCATCAATTGATGGGGTAAAGTAATCCGACCAAAACTAATATTGCGATCGGCTTTCTTTTTGATGGATTGGCTTAGTCCCAAAGAACCCCCGATAATAAAAGTGACATGGCTCTTCCCGTAAGTGGCGTATTGATTTAATTGGTTAGCTAAATCTGGAGAAGTAATTAAATCTCCTTCAATGGCTAGGGGGACAATAGCGGTTCCTGGCTTTAGTTTAGCCATAATACGATCTGCTTCTTTATTTAATACGTGATCGATTTCAACTTGGGTCATGTTTTCTTTCGTTGCTTCATCGGGCACTTCGACAATATTAACTTTAGCATAAGGATTCAATCGCTTTAAGTATTCATTGATTCCTTTTTTTAAATAATTTTCTTTAATTTTACCTACACTAATAATAGTGATATTCACGGAATTCTTCCTCTCTTTGAAAATTTCTATTCCCTATCATAGCATTTTTCGTTTTCAAAGAGTATAATCAGTGGAGATTTCATTATGTTTTTAGAAAGAAGGCATCCAAATTGGGTCTGTTTAATCGTCTAAGACAATGGACTGCTCCTCAACAAGTCACATTAAGTTTTGTAGCAGTCATTTTAGTGGGAAGTTTACTCCTGGCCATTCCAGCGTTTCATCAACCGACCGCACAAGTGAGTTATTTAGATCACTTGTTTACAGCGGTTTCAATGGTATGTGTGACGGGGTTAACAGTTCTTTCCGTTCAAGATACGTACAATGTGTGGGGGCAAATAGTTGGTGTTATTTTAATGCAAATTGGTGGTTTAGGCCTCATTACGATTATTACCGCCAGCTTATTTTACTTCCACCGTCGCCTCTCATTAAAAAGTCAATATATTTTCCGTGAAGCGATGAACCGTAACACTCACCGCGACTTTAAACGATTTTTATCCAGCGTTTATGCGGTAACTTTTGTGATCGAAGGAGTGGCGGCTGTTATTTTAGCGACTCAGCTTATTCCTTTATACGGCATTAAACAAGGCATTGGCAGCAGTATTTTTCTAGCTGTGTCTGCTTTTTGTAACGCAGGGTTTGATAATTTAGGTTCAACCAGTATTCAACGTTTCCTAACCAATGATGTCATCAACTATACAATTGCGTTACTCATTTTTGCCGGAGGTCTTGGGTTTTCCGTTTGGTTTGAGTTAGGTAATTTAATCAAGAAATGGTTCGAAGACCGACCTCATACTTTCAAACTCATTTTTAACCGCATTTCTCCTCATTCGCGCATTGTTTTACGAACAACATTTATTTTACTCGCTTTAGGGACATCCATTACTTTAATGTCAGAGTTTAATAATCCTGAAACCATTGGATCGTTAAATTTATGGGAGAAGTTTACGGCTAGTTTCTTTCAATCAGTTGCTTTTAGAACGGCTGGATTTTCGACATTAGACTATACAAAAACGACGCCTTTTACCAACTTTATTTATATGGTGCAAATGATTATTGGTGGCGCTCCCGGAGGAACAGCGGGAGGAATGAAAGTAACAACTGTCGCGCTTATTGCTTTACTGTTTAGATCGGAGCTACTAGGTTATTCCCAAGTGGCTTTTCATAATCGCTCATTTCCTATTCATTTAGTACGCCAAGCTCTAACTATTTTAGTGTACTTTTTAGCAGTTTCGATTGTAGGTTATAGCTTTTTACTCTTTACGCAAACTCACTTAGATCCGTTTGCTTTGTTATTTGAAACGATCAGTGCGATTGGAACAGTCGGCTCTACTATGAACGTTACCGGTGAACTAACTCAATCCGGTCGATGGATTATTATGGCCCTTATGTTTCTAGGTCGAGTAGGACCTTTAACTGTTTTAATTAGTATTGCTCGTAAGAAAACGAAAAAGATTTATTCTGCTCCAACAGAAATTTTACTCGGTTAGAAAGGTGAAAAATATGAAAGTACAAACCATTGGAGTTCTCGGTTTAGGAGTTTTTGGACAAACCATTGCTCGAGAATTAAGTCGGTATGAATACGACGTTATCGCCGTCGACTATAAACCTGATCATGTTCAAGCTGTGGCAGATGAAGTTACTCACGCAGCCATCGGAGATTTAACGGATTATGAATTTTTAAAAGATATAGGTATTGAACAATGCGATCTAGCAATTGTAGCCACTGGAGGTAACTTGGAAAGCGCTGTGTTAGGAGTAGTGAACTGTAAAAAACTTGGAGTGCCACAAATTATTTCTAAAGCTCGTAGTACAACGTTTGAAGAAGTGTTATATGAAGTCGGCGTGGATGCGGTTATTTCTCCCGAAAGAGACTCGGGTATTCGTCTAGCATCAAAAATTTTAAGAAACAAAATCGACGAAGTTTTACGTCTTGATCCGGATACTTCTTTAATTGAATTTTTTGTTCCTAAAGAGTGGGCTGGTAAATCTTTACTCGAACTTGATTTAAGAAAAAAGTATGATTTAAATATCATCGGTATTCGTCCTGAAAAAGGTGAACCTATTAATTCTTTAATTCCAGTAGACGAACCTTTACCCACTGATGGGTTGATTGTCGCCATTGCGACATCCCATGTCTTTGAAAAATTTGACTACTTAGGTTATTTTGATCGCTAATTTTTACCTACGACTTATAAAAAGAAGTCGTAGGTTTATTTTAGGTACCAATTATCGGTTAAATAGATATTTAATGGGAGTAAATCATATATTTAAATCATTGACCCCGCTTGAATTTCATATTATGATACAAAATGAGTTGTAAATTAGAATACGATATGAAAAGGAGGGCTTAAAAGTGATTAAATTTAATAAAGCCCAAAAATATTATGGCGACTTTCATGCCTTAAAAAACATCAACTTACACATTGGAACCGGAGAAGTGGTGACGTTAATCGGACCATCAGGTTCGGGAAAGAGTACCTTACTCCGCTGTATTAACGGTTTAGAATCTATTGAAGAAGGTGAACTTCACGTTCTTGATACAAGATTAGATGATACGAGTTTAACCGAGAACACACGTCATTTACGTCAACAAATCGGTATGGTTTTCCAACACTTCGAGCTTTATCCTCATATGACGGTGCTAGACAATATTACTTTAGCTCCAATTAACGTTTTAAAGGTCTCAAAAGAAGAAGCCGTTAAACGAGCTCAAACATTACTAGAACGGGTCAACTTATGGGATAAAAGAGACGCCTATCCTTCCCAATTATCCGGAGGACAAAAACAACGGGTCGCCATCGCCCGAGCTTTAGCGATGCAACCAAAAATTATGTTGTTTGATGAGCCAACCTCTGCTTTAGATCCGGAAACAGTCAATGATGTATTAAACGTGATGAAACAAATTGCACTGCAAGACGGGCTAACAATGGTTGTTGTTACTCATGAGATGGGCTTTGCTAAAGAAGTATCCGACCGAACTATTTTTATGGCCCAAGGCGAAATTTTAGAAGATCGTCCAAGCGAAGACTTCTTTACAGACCCTCATCATCCTCAAGCTCAAAAATTCCTCAACCAAGTGATCGCTCACTAATCAAAAAACGACCTGACGCCAGGTCGTTTTTTATTCAAAGAGACGGTCTTGCTTAATGTAAATACTGCGGTTACCATTACACAAATAAGCAACCGTACAGGTGACAAAGAATAAAGGAATATATTGATAGCCAAATACCGTTCCCCCAATAAAAATGGGCGTCAGCCATGTATTCGTTGCGCTACCAAAAACACTGACATACCCTACGGCAGCTAATAAAGCACTCGGTAGACCAATAAAAGGGGCTAGAACGATGCCTAACGTCGTTCCGATCGAAAATAAAGGTGTTACTTCTCCACCTTGATAGCCTCCTGAAATGGTTAAAACAGTGAGTATTAATTTAAATAGCCAGTCTAATGGGTTAATTGCTTCCCCATTAAAACTTGCTTGAATTAAGTTTAAACCTAAGCCAGAATAGCGACCGGACCATAATAAAATAGATAACGTCGTAACCATTACCCCAGCAACTCCTACTCGAATAACAGGATTTGGGAAGCGATCATTCATTGTTTCAGTCAAACGGCGTAAAGTTGTACTAAACAACCAGCCAACGACACCAAAAAGCATAGCTGCTAAGATCATTTTGACCCCATCTTCTACTTGCCACACCCACGAATCAGATAATACAGCGGTAAACTTTACTAAGCCTAGCTGACGACTCACCCAACTAGCCATAAACGAAGCCACGCTGGCTGTAAATAAAGCTGGAAAATATAATTGACCAGCAATCAATACTTCTAAACTAAAAAAGATAGCAGCTATGGGCATTTGATAAAGACCTGCAAAGCCGGCTGCTACTCCTGTTACAATGACTAATTGCCGATCAATCGTCTTTTTAAAGTAAGGACTTATTTTACTAGAAATGGTCGCCCCCATTTGAACCGCTACCCCAACACGGCCCGCACTTCCACCAAAGAGATGGGTTAACCACGCGCCGACGACCACAAAGGGAATTAAACGAAAGGGAATTTTAGCGTCTTTTCCTTGCCCTATTTCAAAAATTAAAGGCAGTCCCCACGTAGCACGGCCACCGTAACGTTGAAATGTATAAACAAACAACATTCCCATGGGAGCTAAAAAGATTAACCAAAGAACACTTTGTTGACGAACGCTCGTTAACCATAACAACACTTGTCCAAACCAAGAACACAGGGCGCCAACCACTCCGCCAATCAGACTACTCATGATCAGTAAACGAAGTGTATCTAAAGAACGAAGTGGCATCTTCCCAGAAAGATCTTCCTTCAATCGCGCCCCTCCTTGTCTGTCGTTGAATCAAAATAATAAGTCATCTCGTCATACAAATGTTCACTAATATAGCGCTGTTTTCTTGTTTTAAAACCCCAATTTTCATAACGCGTTTTTGCGTTGGTATTTTCAACATCGCAATTTAAATCGAGACGATTAAACCCTTCTTGAATGGCCTTTTGTTTAGCCTGTTGAATTAATTCTTTTGCGATGCCTTGTTGTTGCGCTTTAGGATGAACAACAAGGGAATCAATATAGTAGGTCTCTGGACTTGTCTCTAAATCTGTAAACATTCGAACACCGCGTCCTAACTGTTCGTCTAATAATTTATTTAACGCTTCGTCAATTAAAGACTCTTTTTTGCCAGGATAAACGAAAATAACCCCCACCACTTGACCTCGCTGTTCTGCTACGATGCCATGATCTTTGTAGTAACGAAAGGTAGGGTGAGTCATCGCTTGTTCCAGCAATTCTTTTAGCTGGTCTTTGGGGTATTGCTGGAGGAGGGGTAACTCCATATCTTCAAAAATAATCCATAATAAATCTAATACATTAGAACTGTCTGCAAGTTCCATCGGACGGTAAATAATCGATTCCGACACTTTCTTTTCCTTCTTTCATTTTTATTTTAATCATAGCACAAAACACATAAGGTGAGACCAAAGAAAAAAAGCAAGCAAAATGGAAACATTTTACTTGCTTAATTTATTATTCATGACGTAGTTCTAATTCTTGAGTTTCTAAAGATTGTAACATAACTTCGATCGTTTTTTCTTCACCTTGACGAAGAACTGTTAACGACACTTTATCTCCAACGTTATGAGAATAAAGAACTTTACGTAAGTCGTTAATAGTATGGATCTCTTCGCCATCCATTTTAGTAATTACGTCATAGCGTTCTAACTCAGATTGGTCGGCAGTGGTTCCTGATTGAATTTCAATAATGACCACCCCATCTTGTTGATCATTGGTAATGCCTAACACTTCTTGTTTAGACTCTTCGGCGATCAGTGCTAAATCAAGGGTTTGAGCGCCTAAAACAGGACGGATCACTTCACCATTGGCTTCAAGTTCTTCAATGATCCGTTTGACTTCATTACTTGGAATCGCAAAGCCCATACCTTCTACACCTTCGGCTGCAAATTTAATGGAGTTAATTCCGATTAGCTCACCATTTTTATTAACTAAAGCACCACCAGAGTTCCCACGGTTAATCGCTGCATCGGTTTGAATAACACTCGCGTCCCAATCAGGAATGCCGTCGCCATCGATATCAATCGGAACGGAACGTTCTAGTCCAGAGACAATCCCTTGAGTGACTGAGTTTTGAAACTCATTACCTAAAGGAGATCCGATAGCTAAGGCAATGTTTCCGACTTTTAATTCATCTGAATCATAAAAATCAATGGCTTTAGTAGCGTACTTAGCATCAATGGTCATAACGGCTAAGTCAGACCATACATCAGCGCCAATAAGTTCAGCGTCGGCTACGGTTCCGTCATACATAATGACTTTTAACTCTTCGCTACCTTCAACGACGTGATGGTTGGTTACAATATAAGCTTTATCGCCTTCAATTTTGTAAACAACCCCGCTTCCTTCGCCAGCTACAGCGAGTTCACTTTGTTCCTCCATAGCAGGACCAAAGCTTTCCCCATAAATATAAGGGTAACCTGGCAAGAGACGTTGATAGTTTGAAACAGAAACGACTGCTTCTTTTGAGCGTTCAACGGCTCCCAAAATTGCTGTTTCAAAATCTGAAGCGGCTTCTTGAGCTTGTTTTATATCTCCTAACTCTTCTTGAGTCGGTGTTTCTTTTGATTCTTGAACAACTTCTACGGGTTCACTGGAAGTGGCAAATAAAGAACCTTTATAGCCATATAAGCCAAGAAAAACAACGCCTAAAACTAATAAAGTAGCCACCGTCGCCCCTAGAAAACTTTTCCAAAAAACGCCGGGTTGGCTTGACCGTTGCATCGCCTCTTTAATAGATGGATCTACTTCATGTTCATTGTGTTTATTATATTCACTCACAACTAACACCTTCTTTCTTCAATTCTTCTAAAGTATACCATTGACATGTGAAAGAAATTTGAAGTTCTGTCGACAATTTAGTGAATCTTACAAACGAAGTAATTTAGTCGGTTTATCTGGGTGTGTTAAATGCACATCGAAGGCTTCATTAACTCCCATGTCATAAGAAGTTAAAATATCGCACATCGCGTTCATCGCCAAATCTTTCGTATTGTTATCTTTACTTAAATGACCTAAATAAATATGCTTAGTTGAATCCCCAATTAAATCGACCATGGCTAGTGCGCCATCTTCATTACTTAAATGACCTAAATCACTTAAAATACGCTGTTTTAAAGCCCATGGGTAAGGACCATAACGCAACATTTCAATTTCGTGGTTACTTTCAATTAAATAACCGTCCGCATTTTTTAACATAGAACGAAGTCGGTCGCTGACATAACCAGTATCCGTTAATAACACAAACTGTTTATCTCCTTTTTGGAAGGCGTAAAACTGAGGGTTTGTTGCATCATGGCTGACCGGGTAACTTAAAATATCTAAATCCCCTAATGATAACATCTCTTCCATTTCAAACAGACGCTTATGGTCGGGATCAATTTTACCTAACGCTTTTTCCATAGATTGCCACGTCTGTTTGTTAGCGTAGATAGGTAAATTATAACGTCTTGAAAGAACCCCCACCCCTTGAATATGATCCTTATGCTCATGGGTAACAAAAATAGCGTCTAAATCGCTAGCTTTACGGTCAATTTGGGTTAGAAGTTGTTCGATTCGTTTACCACTTAACCCAGCATCAATTAAAATCTTTTGATCGTTTGTTTCGATATAAGTTGAATTACCTGAACTACCACTGGCTAAAATAGATACTTGCATTGAATCGCCAGGGGATTGATCCTTTACAATTATTTCTTTATTCATAGGACTCCTTTCTACTAAAATCCGCCAGAACCAGAGCCACCGCCAAATCCACCAGATGAGCCACCACTAAAGCCACCACCAAAACCACCAGTGTTTGTTCCACGATAGTTTGAACTTGTTTGTGGCGGTCGTGAAGCGGCTACGGCCGAGTTCACAGAAGACTGAAGACTGCGAGTTAAGAAATATGGATCCGAGAAGGTACCCATTCGCGTTTGCATTTGATTTAACTCTTGAGCCGGGAATTCTAGACGCATTTGTTTAATGACTTTGTCCGCCACACCAAGAGAAATCGCGTAAACTAAATATTCTTCCCACAGCGCTAAAGAACCTACTTCGCGCATTTTAAAGTTTCCGACATCGTTTAACATGTTCTTAAATCCATTCCACTCTTGGTATAATTCGTCTTCTTTAGCTGTACGAATGGGACGCTTTTTACTTAAGTAATAAACCCCTATAGCAACAAGGGCAAGTAACGGCGCCCCAATGAGCATTAAAGAAAGAACAAAGGTACTCTTAGGTCCATCAAGGGCAGTCAAAGCGAATAAACTAACGAACACAAAGATTCCCACACTCATCAAACTAGGAGCTACAAGCCATTGGGATATGCGGCGTTGTGGAGGCGGTGTGAGTAATCTTTCAGCTTCCACGCTGGCATTCGATCTAAATCCTTCCCAATGTTTGCGTCCTCTTTTTCGAAAGGCGCTATTTTTCTTCATCCCTTGTTCTAAAGCAGATAAAGTGACAGGTTGTCCTTCCGGTTGAAGAAACAGCAATACATGTTGTTCATGAATCGCTAAATCTTTAACGGGAGGTGAAGCGGGATTGGCTGTAATTAGAACGCGGGTTTGATCTTTTTTGAATAGTGATCCTTTTATTTCCTCCACGTCTAATGTGATATAGCCTTTACGAGCTAAATCGACAATGGTCGCAGTAAAGTCCACTGCATCAGGAAAGCCATCTTCATGTAAAATCATACTTGCCATCACCGCCGGAGTAATGTCGGCTGGTAAATCATAAATATGATCAGGCAATTTTACCGGGTGAGGGTTTAAACGCTTTTTACGTGTAAAGTAATAGTAGGCACTGTAAAGAGGCAATCCTAAAGCGAGTAAAAAGGTTCCTAAACTAGCGCCTAAAGCTGTTTTTTGCTCCCTTTCACGTGCTCTTGCGTCCGCTTCTACTTGAGCTTGAGCCTTATCGATGATTTCTTGCTTTTTCATCTGATTGACTCGATTAGTATTATTGGGCACTAAGGCATTGGAAAAAATAATATGAGCTTCCACAAATTGGTTAGGCGGGTTGTTAGGTACGTCTAATTGTACTTTAGCTGATTGATCGGGCTCATTAAATAAAGTGACATCCCCTTGAGGAGCCCCGTATCCCCATGCTCTAAAGTCATCTTTTTGATCGATATGACCAGGTAAAGTGACAGTAACATGAGCATCTAAAGAGTGATTGGTATTTGAGCCGATCACTTTTTGGTTAAATTCAGCGGTGTCTTCATAACTGGTAATAACATTTCCTAGCGTATACTCATAAACAAAGCGAACATTTTCTTGTTCTGCTGGATAAAACACTTTAAATTCAGTGTGGGAGCCGCGGTGAGTAATTTGATAGGTGTGTTCTTCTCCCGTATAATCTTCCGTTAGTTCATGAGCTTCTCCTTCTCCATCAATGACCGTGACTTTATAATTAAGAAGCGGGCGATTATCATGATCTAAATTAAAAAGGGCTCCATTCATAAATCCTACATTGTAATATTGCACATCTTTATAAGTAGCACTTCCGTCGGCATGAACTTGGACTTGGACGTCTTGACGATCGATTGAAAAATCCACTTCTTGCGCACTTCCTAATAGTGGAAATGTTATTAATAATAATGTTAATAATAGTTGAATCAAGTAAGGTCGTTTCATTGGTTTCCCTCCTTTTTGAAACCGGTCATGGTTTGATTATTCTTGGTTGATCGTGGTTGCTGGGTAAACGACTTCTCCTCTTCGAGCATCAATCGTAACGACCCCTTCAACCCCATCTCTTCTTGAATAACTGATGTGCCATACCGGGGAATAAATTTGATATTGGTCAAGTGAATAAAATAAAGCGTAGCCTAAAACTAGACGCTCAATGGTTGAATCATTGGGTAACATCGTATCAATTCGTTTATCTTGAATTGTCAATGCCTCCCGGGCTGTAATCACCGGGTAAGTCTCTGCTAACGTGTGAAATCCGTCTAAATAAGATTGAGTATAAGACTCAATATCATAATTTTCATTAAGCAATAAATGAATTTCAGCAGTATTTCCCACAATAGGATACTCATCATCTACCGTTTTACGAACAATGACTAAACGACTTTGAGGTAAGTAAATAAAGTGTTGGTATTCATCTCCGTGAATAAACCAATCTTCATTAGCTAACACTTCTCCAATCGCTTGTTCTTGATCTTGTGATAGAACCGTCGTTTCACCACTCACTGCTTTGTTGAGGTTTATTGGCTGAGTAAATTGAGCGGATAACACTTTCGTTGTCTCATCATAGCTTGCCTCTTGATCCTTTAATTGACCCATTTGATCTTTTAATGTGGTTGTATAAGCAGCTTTCATTAAAGGAAGTTCTTTAATTTCTTCTTCAATATGAGGAACAATACTAATGCCTCTTTCTTGAAGTTGTTGAGTAATTGTCAAATTAGGGTTATCAACAATGGATATCGATTGAATATCCACTCGGTTAATGAATAGTAATGCTAAATAAATATCGAATAAAATGAAAAAGCCGATGAGTAGTAATTGTATTCTTCTAAAATCCATTATTCTACCCCCTCATGACTGGTTGCCAATTCATCCGATAATGTATTTTCGTTGGCTAGCTCTTCTAAAGAATAAATCTTTTGATTAATTTCTATAAACCAATGAGGCGTTAAATCAACGATTTGATATTGTTGCATATCACTACCCCAATTATAACCTAGTTGAATATTTTCAATTTCATCTAAAGTAAAGCCAAGATTTAATAAAGTATCGACGACTTCTGGACCGGAGGCCATTTTAACCTCTTTTCGCTCGTCTGAAATCTCCGCTTGTAAAATAATCGTTGGCATTTTAAAGCGGTACTCTTCTGTTTGATGGGCTGATGGTAAAAATACTTTAGTCGTAATTTGCCCGTAGTCATCCCCTGTTTGAGTTGAGTAAATCGGATACCCATCTAAATAGCGACGGTAGTAATGAGTCGTTTGTTCTGTTCCGGTATATTTCAAGCTATCTTTCCAATAATTGTATAATTTAACCGGCACAAAACTTTCAACAATCGCATCGGCTTGAGAGAGGGTTTCCGGTTCAACAATCGAGTTTTTAAGCAAGTGTAATATTTGTGTTTCAGGATTAAATGTTAAAGTCGACTCATAGCTTTGATAGGTTCGCTGATGATTAGATGTTTCCGAATTTCCTTCTGTATCTCTAGACAGTACATAGTTAGGAGTAGGGAAAATTGCTTGGACTAATAAAGACTCAGGGACCTTATCTAATAAGTAACGCTTTTGAGTCATTGTTGAAGATGCTTTAGGTAAATAGACATCTTTGTTTGCTAATTGATATTGCTCAACTTCAATCCAGTCCTTTTGATAATGTTGAGCTAATGTTTCTAGTTCCTTTAAATCCAACTTATTATTTAAAAACCCGCGCACGAAACGCCCCGTTTGACTGTCCATAAAATAGACACTATCTCCCTCCATTTCAATAACAATGCGATCCACTTCAAAATTACGTGTCGGAGCATCATTTTCTTGAATCCAACGACCTAAAAGCTGAAGTGGAATATTAGCCGCAAAGTTTAATTGATGGTGAGGGTGATCTAATACGTGATTAATCGTGCTGTCATTTTGGACAATATTAAAGTTATCGATCACAAAAGGATGGTCATCTAATTGTTTGACTAATTGATCAATCGCTTCACACTCAGCGACTTCATGAACCGTTTGATCAGTGTAAATATACCAATGATCAGGAATTAACAAATCAGACAAGGTCGCATCCGAGACACTGTAATAATTTAACGTTTCATCTAACGCCTGTTCCGGCTCATCGTGAACCACGGTATGAGAAGCCATTGAGTCTGGACTAATCCACTCTTGCAGTATTTGTAAATCAAACAGTAAAAAATAAGTAAAGAGTAAACTTAAAACAAAGAAAAAGACTAAAAAAATCGTGTCGATGGATAGTCGTTTCATAGCGTATCATCCCAACTTTCATTGATTGAATCAAAGGAGGTATAAGGTAAGGTGAAAAAGAACGTTGATCCTTCATTTTCTTTACTTTCTGCCCAAATTCGCCCTCCGTGTAACTCAATCACTTCCTTTGAAATCGCTAAACCTAATCCGGTTCCACCTTGCTCACGAGAACGAGCACGGTCTACGCGGTAGAATCGATCAAATAATTGCTCTAAATCTTCAGCAGGAATTCCCATCCCCTGGTCACTAATACTTAACGTCACTTCATCTAAGTTTTCCGTTAAACGTACTGTGATAACGCCCCCATCAGGAGAATATTTAATCGCATTATTCATAATATTATCAACCACTTGAATAATACGGTCTTGATCGATTTCAACGTAAGCGTCTCGGGTTGTATAATGACGAACAATTTTATATTTTTTCGTCGCTTCGCCGGATTCTAACATAAAGTCAAAACGATCCAATATATGATCTAAAAAGCGTTTAAAGTCAACATATTCAGGTTGCATCACATATTGACCTCCATCCATTTTAGATAAGTCTAATAAGTTGCCGATCATTCGGATCATTCGGTTTGTTTCCGACTGAATGACTTCTAAAAAGGCGGGTGCTACTTCTTCGTCTCGCCATGCACCTTCTTGCAAAGCTTCGGAATAACTTTTAATACTCGTTAACGGTGTTCTTAATTCATGGGACACGTTAGAGACAAAATCACGACGCTCTTGTTCCGTTTTTTCTTGTTCCGTTACGTCCGTTAACACACAAACCACTCCGGTCACAAAGCCCGACTCCCGGCGAATAACGGAAAACTCACTTTTTAAAATCGTTAATCCGCTTCGGTCTTGACGGCGGATCATAATTTCCGTATCACGCTGGAGTAAGTCTTTTATTGTATAGTCTTGATTAAGTCCTAAGAGCCTTAAAATAGAAATACCATGCACTTGTTCGGAATGAGTTTTTAATAGTTGATTGGCTCGTTGGTTCACCATAATGACGTTTCCACGTCGGTCTGTGGCGATAACGCCGTCTGTCATATGTTTTAAAACGCCGTCTAAACGTTGACGTTCCGATTCGGTGGATTCTTGCGCTTCTTTTACTTTTAAAGCTAATTCATTAATGGTTAAAGCCAATTCGCCTAACTCATCTTGCCCATAAACTTTAGCTGGATAACTATAGTTTCCTTCGGAAATACGAGTGGCTTGTTCTTTAATGTTTTGAATCGGTCGGGTGAGTCCTTGAGATAGTACAATCGCTACAATAATCCCCGCGCCAATCGCTAAAAGAGCTGAGCGAATAAATAAACGCATAATTCCTGACATATTGTCGTACACACTGTTCATATTCGATCGGACCGCCACTACCCCTAAAATATCTCCCGTATCAGAAGCTAAAATAGGTCGAACAATATAATATAAGTGCTCTTTAGAATGAGGTAGGTAAATCTCCTCAGCTAATGTTCGTCGGTTAACGAGAGCATTTTTAATAGCTTCTTCGTTAGTTTTAATACCAATGGCTTGTTCTTGGAAGTTATAGTTACTTGCGATAATATATTCTTCCGTATTAATAACACGAATGTCGGTGCGGTTCGACGAAGTAAAGGTGCTTAAAGTTTGGTTTAACCGGTTGCGCTGTTGCACTTCTGATTGTTCTTGAGACAAAATAGGGTTTAAGTTATTCACTAAAAACTCGACTTGGTTATTAATTTGTGATTTAAATTGATTTAACGTTTGGGTTTCTAATTGATCAATAAAAAAGACCCCAATAAATTGAAAGGCTATCACAAGGATGAACACAAATAACAATGGGATCTTTATATAAATTGATTGAAATATATTAAATCGCCGCTCCATTGAATACTCCTAGTCTTGTTCAGGATTTTTTAAAAAGTAACCAACGCCGCGTCTTGTTGCGATATAAACAGGATGAGAAGGTTGATCTTCAATTTTCTCTCGTAAACGTCTAATCGTTACATCAACTGTTCGAACGTCACCAAAGTAATCATAACCCCACACCGTTTCCAATAGATGCTCCCGGGTCATTACTTGTCCAACGTGTTGAGCTAAATATAAAAGAAGCTCAAACTCACGGTAAGTTAACTCAATTTCAACGCCACGCTTAGACACAATGTAAGCGTCTCGGTGAATAATTAAATCTCCCACTTGGATTTCATTACTTTTTTCTTCTTTCACTTCTGAGACAACATTACGTCGTAAGTTTGCTTTGACGCGAGCGACTAATTCGCGGTTAGAAAAAGGTTTCGTTACATAATCATCGGCGCCTAATTCTAACCCTAATACTTTATCAATTTCTGAGTCTTTAGCCGTCAGCATAATAATAGGAACATTACTTTCTTGCCTTACTTCACGACACACTTCTAAACCGTCTTTTTTAGGTAACATTAAATCTAAAATCATTAATGAAGGGTCGTGCTCATGAAATTGTTCAATCGCTTCTTCTCCATCAAAAGCTTTAACGACTTCATAGCCTTCTTTTTGCAAGTTAAACGCAATAATATCCGAAATCGGCTTTTCATCATCTACAATTAATATCTTTTTCATGGGTTTTTTCCTCCTTGAGGTTTAAGTTGTTTCTTTTTCTATTATATTCTCTCTTATTTATTATACCTTGTTATTGTTCACTTTCAAACTTTGAATCGGCGTGTTATTTTATTTCCTGAATTGTAAAATTAAGCTAGAAAAAAACAAATAAGACCATTTGTGCTACACTATTTATGAGTCCAATCATAAATAAGGGAGTAGACACAAAATGGCCTATACACATCTTACCACGAAAGAACTGACTTGGATAGAAAACTACTACGAAATTGGCGAAAAAGCTTACATAGTCGCTAAAAAGTTAAGAAGATCTGCTCAAACCATCTATAATGTCTATCATTATTTAGACGATGGTGGAACTATCATCGACTATTATGAAGGCTACAAAGCTAACAAATCTAAGTGTGGCTCTAAGAAGAAGCAGTTCACA
>NZ_FNEL01000007.1 GCF_900100125.1 Dolosicoccus paucivorans
TTCCTCGTAAGGGGACGGAAACTGTTTCAATTATAAAAGGTTCGTAGTCTTCTGAGTGTATTGATGAACCTTATTCCTCGTAAGGGGACGGAAACTCAAGTCCTTCATAGCGGGCTAGTTCTACTAGGTTATATTGATGAACCTTATTCCTCGTAAGGGGACGTTTAAAATAAATGCAGCGTAAAAACTCTTCATTCTAACAATTGAATGAGGAGTTTAGTTTATTTATAATTGGAAAGATGATAAAATGTGAATATATTAACTTGAGTGATAGGTAAGAAGATGTTAGATAAATAAAGGGGTATTATGAAAGAAATCTATATATTTGAGTCGGCGCAATCTCTTCATTATCGAGATAAAAAATTAATTGTTCAGAATAAAGAAGGTAAAAAGGCTTACGAAGTAGCTGTTAGTCAAGTCAAGCGGGTCAATATTTTTGGAAACCCTACAATTACGACTCAATTACTTAAAGCTTTAGCTCTTAACAAAAAAGAAGTGCATTATTATTCTCAAAATGGAAAGTATTTAATGAGTATGAATTTGCATTACGCGGAAAACTATTCAAGGCAACAAGAACAAATATTGGCGTTATTGGATGACTCCTTTTCTTTAGCGTTATCTAAAAGATTGATCCAATCAAAAATAAAACTCCAAGCGGAGTTATTGAAAGCCTACGATGAAGACGGCTTACTAACAGAAAAAGATTATGTAAAATTAAATAATTATTACCAAGAAGTAGAAAAAGTGGCCTCATTAGAGTCGATTCTTGGCTATGAAGGCCGGTCGGCAAAAACTTATTTTTATTACTTAGGCTTATTAGTACCAACCCCATTTAAATTCTCGCGCCGTTCTAAACGTCCACCGAAAGACCCTTTCAATGCACTGCTTAGTTTTGGCTACAGTATTTTATATAGCTATATAATAGGTGCGATTATTAAAAGTGGCTTAAACCCTGGGTTTTCAGCACTGCATCAAACAAGAAAAAATCATGCAACACTTGCCAGTGATTTAATGGAAGAGTGGCGTCCGGTATTAGTCGATGACGTTGTAATGCAACTGCTGATTAGCGAAAAGTTAACAACAGATGATTTTATTAAAAAACCTACAGGGGAAGTATATTTATCTGCTGATGCACGCCGATTATTTGTACAAGCCTTCAGAGAGCGTATGTTAGAAAAGCACTTTTATTTTGGTAAGGATCGTTATCGTTTTGTTTTTCTAAATAGTGTCGATCAACAAATAGATAGTCTGAAAAAGGCTTTTAAATATCAAGATCCTTTAATGTATCAAACGATTGGAGGATAAAAGAGATATGCGATTATTTAACGTCCCTCCTCATCAAAGAGAACAACTCGTAGAACGAAAAATTAATAGTTTAATTATTTATGATATTTCAAATGATAAACGTCGTCTTAAATTGGCTAAGTTATTAGAAGGCTATGGTATCCGAGTTCAATATTCCTGCTTTGAAGTCAGCTTACGACCAACTCAGCATAAAGAATTAGTGGATCAAATTATGACATTTCATGCAAATCATGAAGAAGATAACATCATTATTTATCAGTCACTAAATACAGAAATTACTCGTTTAAATGCTATAGAGGTTAATATTAATGAAGATTTTATATTTTTATAGGAGGGTCTATGCAAAAATTTATTATTAAATTTATCCCTTTAAGTGATGAAAGAATTTATGCTAATCAGTTGAATGCACCCCTTCATGGATTGTTGATGGAATGGCTACCTCCTCTAATTGCGCAACAGCTTCATGAAACGGACGTTAATCCCTATTCAATGAGCGTCAACTATTGTCAAAATTATTTTCAATGGGAAATTAACGCTTTAACGGATGAAATGTCTACTATTTTTTCTAATATATTACTTTGTGAGTCTCTAGCCCAGTTTGAGTTAAAGTCATTTAATCAGATGTCTTGTGCAATTATCGAACGAAGAGCTGAGACCCTGTCACCTAAAGAGTTGGCTCATCATTTTTATCAACGTCCTTCAAATCATTTACTAGATTTAACTTTTAACTCTCCCACTGCTTTTAAACAACAAGGTCAGTATGTGTTGTTTCCAGATATTCGCTTAATATTTCAAAGTTTACAAAATAAATATTCTAGCATATTTGAAGAAGATCCTAAAGACAACTTAGAGCTACTTGAAGAAGTTGAAAATTGTGTTTCTATTCATCGTTTTAACATTCAATCCAGTGTAATTTATGTACATGGTCATGGGGTGCCAGGGTTTACGGGACGAGTCGTTTTAAAGTTGAAAGGAAATGACGTATTAAAGTCATACGTTGAAATGCTAGCCTCTTTTGGCGAATATTCTGGTGTAGGTATGAAGACTTCCATTGGTATGGGAAGTATCAAGATCAATCATAGAAAGGAGTCTATAAATGAGTGAACAAACGCGGAATGATTTAGTAATGAGTGCCTTGTTATATAATATCGGAAAAGTGGTACAATACGCTAAAGACAGCTCGGGAGATTCTTTTGAATTGGGTTACGAATTACTTTCTTCCTTAAATGCGCCACAAGACATACTCGAGCCACTAAAGTATCATGACAAAAACGAAATAGAAAAGCAGCAATTGTCACCCAATCATTTAGCTTATGTGATTGATTATGCTAATCGTCTTGCCAATGAAACCGTAAAAAAGCCATCTAATGGGAAAGTAAAGGCTCAAAAAACAGATTGGACGAACCAAGCAGATATCTTTAACGACTTTGGAAAACGAACTGGACATCGTTTTTATCAGCCATTAACCTTTGATGATCGCCATTATTTTCACTTTGCTAGTGAATCTCAGCGACCTTATCAGCCGGAAAGTTATCAACGTATTTTAGATCAGTTAAAAGAAGAACTCGCGTTGATGGAGTTTTGTTTCAGCTACGAAGCCAAGGTGCTAAATATGTTAGAGCGATTACTGAGCTTTGTTCCTAGTGATATGGATTCATTAGCTGCACATGATATTTCTTTGTATGACCACTCCAAGATCACAACCGCTATAGCGACTTGTGTCTTTGATTATTTGATGGATCAAGAAAAGAATTTTAATCACTTACTCAATTCTTTGGCATTTAATAATGAACCCGCCTTTTTACTTTTAACTTATGATGTGAGCGGGATACAAGACTTTATCTACACCATTCGTGATAATAAGGCAGCTAAAATGTTACGTAGTCGTTCTTTTTATTTAGAGATGATTGCTGAAAATGTTAACTATCAGTTACTTAATTGCTTAAAGTTAAGTAGAGCAAACCTTCTTTATAGTGGAGGAGGGGGCGCGTATTTATTGATTCCTAATACAGCTCGCTCGAGGGAGGTAGTGGCGCAAGTTCAAAAAGAAATTAATGCTTTTTTACGCCACACCTATGGTTCAGGATTGTTCATCGCTTTTTCGCACCAAGCCTTTAGTGCCTATGACATGCTAGAAGATATGGGAAGTGTCTATCAAAAAGTTGGACACAAAATTAGTGAACAAAAGTTAAACCGTTACTCAGCAACAGAGCTTTTAGAGCTAAATACATTAGGTAAAAAGACTGGGAGAGAATGTAATGTTTGCCACCGTATCTATAACCACCCGACGTCTGAACGATGTGCTATTTGTGAAGGGTTAGTGAACTTTTCTAATGACCTACAAAATCAAGGGTTCTTTGAAGTAAGCTCTAATCAACGAGGGCTTCCTTTAGGATTTGGTGACTATTTAATACCGATTTCTGAGCAAGACCTTTTAAAAGGAAAAGTAGAAGGCCGAATCTACTCTAAAAATAAATTTTACGTGAGTGACTACCCAGCCACTCATTTGTGGATCGGAGATTATACAGATAAAGAAGCACCAACTTTTAACGATTATTTAAAAGACAATGCAGGTATTCGTCGCTTAGGTGTTGTACGATGTGATGTTGATGATTTAGGTAGTGCATTTATTGCTGGCTTTTCCAAGGAATATCAGTCCTTTACACGAACTGCCACTTTGAGCCGTTCACTTGCTTTATTTTTCCAGTATTACATTAATGAGATTTTACGCGAGTGCAACACGACAGGAAGTATTATTTATGCTGGTGGGGATGACGTCTTCGTTGTGGGACACTGGTTAGATATGATTGAATTTGCGATTAAATTAAGACAAAGTTTTATACAATATACGCAAGGAAAATTAACCTTATCGACAGGAGTTGGTTTATTCCCTGGGAAAACACCTATTTCCATTATGGCTCAACAAACAGGAGATTTAGAGTCAAGTGCAAAGGGGGCTTTCAGTGATAAAGATGCGATTACGTTATTCCACCCTGACTACACCTTTAAATGGAATCACTTTATTGAACATATTTGGTGTGATAAATACCCGTTAATTGCTAGTTTTTTTGATCAGTCTAGTATGGACCGCACTTACGGAAAAGCTTTTTTATACCGTTTGTTAGATTTAATTCGCTCAAGCTTTGTTGAAGCTCAAGGGTCATCTCGCGGGCAATTTAAAACAATTAGTTGGGCCCGCTGGGTCTATTATTTAAGTCAGATGGAGCCAAAGGGTGAAAAAGAAAAAGAGCATTTTAAAAAGTTTGCTCAAAAACTTCACCAATACTTTGAAGATGAACAAGAAGCTAAAGAATTAGAATTAGCAATTATGTTATATATTTATACGATTAGGGAGGATATATAATGGCGACACTAACGACATCCAATTATATTGATAAAGCTGAAAAAGTCTTTGACGATCATTGGTTAATAAATAATTTAACGACTAGTCAAATAAGAAAATTACTTAATTTAACGAGTCGGTTGTATGACGAGTCTAAAGTAAAGTCCTATGAGCAATTAGAAGAAAGTATTAATTATTTACGAGTGCAATTTCTCTATCAAGCAGGAAGAGAATCAGCGGTTAAAACATTGGTAGAAAGAGCCAATTTGATTGAAGCGGTCAAAGAAATCAAAGATATTGATTCATTAAGATTATTTAGTCGCTATATGGAAGCATTAGTTGCTTACCATCGCTATAAGGGAGGAGAGGATTAATAATGAAACGTATTAAAGCAAAGGTCAGAATTACAGGAACTCTTAGGTTACAAACAGGGCTTCATATTGGGTCAAGCTCAGCTTTTGCGGCGATTGGAGCAACCGACTCTCCTATTATCAAAGATCCGCTCACTAACTTGCCCATTATTCCAGGCTCTTCTTTGAAAGGGAAAATGCGTTCTTTATTAGCGCGTACAAAAAATGAAAAAGTAGCCAACCAACCTGATGAAGATCATGAAACGATTCGGCGTCTTTTTGGAGACGCATATGACCATAAGCAAGCGGCTTTAATTTTTAACGATTTATTTTTAATCAATGAGCAAGAACTTATGGATCGTGGCGCGGAGCTTTTGACAGAAGTAAAGTTCGAAAATACGATTGACCGACGTACTGCAGGGGCTAAACCTAGACAAATCGAACGAGCTATTGCAGGAAGCGAGTTTGGTATTGATCTTATTTATAATGTATCAGATTTGATAGAGTTAGATGATGATTTTAGCTTTATTTTAGATGGATTCAAACTGCTCACTCTAGACTACCTAGGTGGTAGCGGAACGCGAGGATATGGTCGAGTTGAGTTTAGTGATTTTCAAGCGGAAGTCGTTATCGGTGAATTAGGTGTGGAAGCACTTCAAATGATGAATGACAAACTATCAACAATTTAGAGGTGAGTAAGATGGATTTACAGCTTTATTTGTTGTCCTTTGATGTTGCTCATTTTGGTAAGTGTCTACTTGAAGATAGTGACGTTACGTTTAAAGTGCATCGTTTATATTCGGCTTTATACCTAGAAGCTATTGCGTTAGGAAAAGAAGAAGCATTTTTATCTTTAACAAGGCAAGGTGATATTTTACTTAGTGATGCTTTTTTCTATGATAAAGGGCTTTATTTACCTAAGCCGATCGGATTTCCTAAATTAGAACGCAAACTTCATGTAGAAGACATTACCCAAGCACGTCAACAAGCAAAAATGAGTAAGAAACTAACTCAAATTCATCATCAATACTTCGACTCATTTGCTATGGGTGAAATGGATACGAGCCAACAGTTAAATGAATTATTAAAAGATACGAGTCAATTTTATCAATCAACGGATGCAACACATGTGCATGTTGAAGGGGATCCTTACCGAGTGGGGACTGTATTTTATGATGAGGGCGTTTATTTAGGAGTTATCGGCTCTAGTCACGATTTATTAGTCGATCTATTTAAAAGCCTGCAATTTTCAGGGCTAGGAGGAAAGCGCTCAGCTGGGTTAGGTCAATTTACGCTAACTATTAAAGAAATTAATTCAAATGTAGCCAAACGATTAACTACAAAGTGCGACTATCCAGTCATGTTATTAAATAGCAGTATACCGGTAGATGAACAGTTAGAAAAATCGATGAACAACGCTCACTTTATTGTTGAAAAAAGCAGTGGTTTTGCATTTAGCAGCGGATTAAAAGAAGCAGTTAGGAAAAATGATTTGTATAAGTTTATGGCAGGATCAACGTTTGAGCAAACATTTGACGGCAATCTCATTGATGTGGCGCCGAATGATTTCCCACATCCAGTGTGGAATTATTCTATTCCATTATTTTATCGTTTAAAGGAGAAAGCGGATGACTAAAATGAATAGATTTAATTTTACTTTAGTTACGTTAGGTCCAGTTCACATTGGTAGTGGAGACACTTACACATTAAAAGAGATCGCAAATTATAACGGATACTATTATTTTCCTAATATGGGGAAAATATACCAAAAACTCGCAAGCCTCGGTCCTGATAAAGTGACCTCTTTTGAGAATTATTTGATAACAAGTGCTAGAGGCAAGAGACAGCAGCGCTTAAATGAGTTTTTAGAATGCCAAAACATTTTAAATGAAATCGAACAATTTGGAGGCTACCGGATCAAAGACGTGTATAAAGATCGTCGCGATCCTTTATCTCGTAAGCCAATAACGAATGTCAGTGCATTTATAAAAACTCCTTTTAATGAGCCTTATATTCCTGGTAGCAGTTTAAAAGGTGTACTTCGAACAGTAATTGAAAATACGCAAGCAATTCCTCGTTCAGACTATGATGAAGTGTTTAAAAGTATTCAAATAAGTGACAGCGAACCACTGACAGTAGACAAACTAGCGATTGTACCTAAGATAGACTATAGCCCTAGAAATAAAAGAGTTTCCCAATTAGATGCGATTTATAGGGAAGCAATTTTGCCAAGAGTAGCAGTAAAATTTACTATTACAACTGTGGGAGATAAAGCCTATCATGCGATTAAAAACTTGACTCACTATGCAGCTCAAAGCTATGAAGCTTACTCACAACTGTTATTGAGTAGCTTGCCCATTGAACTCCGTCCCGCAAAGCAACTTAGAAAACTTAAGCATATTATTTATCTAGGCGGAGGGACTGGTTTTTGGACGAAAGTTAACTTTGAAAATACTCGGGTAAAAAAGCCTCAAGGAATGAAGGAGTTAGGTGTACTCAAGTACTCTCATTTACCTTATCATTATTTACCTTTATCGAAAGGAACGCGCGTTCCATTATTTAATACGTATGAACAATCTAATAAAACTTACAACTTATACGAAATGGGCAAGTGTAGTTTTTCATTGACTGAAAGAAAAGAGATGTGACTCACCTTTTTACCTAATGGAACTCCTCCTAAATTACTAACTTACGAGAAGTAGCGACTTTAGAAATTTTTATGGAAATATTATCGTTAATGACTGGTTGTTTCAAAATATCTTTACGTCTTATGGAAATGAGGACATGTTGTTAAGCTTGTCAATGGTATACTAGGAATAATTTTTGCGTTAATGAAGCCCTGTGAGATCGATGATGCGAAGAAGATTAAAGCAATAAATCTAGATTATATAAAAGTTGATATAAGAGCGTGGAGTAAAGTCCACATTCTTGTGTAAATTTCTTCTACAATGCTCTAATTTAATCATCACTATTTTTACTTGATATAGAGAGTGGACATGATAGTCACGGGAAACAATATCGGAGCAATAAGCGATTTGTAATGCAGAAAAAGAACATGTCAGAAGGGAAGAACTTCAAGAAGGTATTCAAAGTAAGGAGGTGTCCCATGGTCAGTTTAAATGATATCGCAAAGCTTGCGGGGGTTTCTAAAAGTACCGTGTCCCGGTATTTGAATAATGGGTCGGTGAGTGAGAAGACGAAAGAGAAGCTTCAAAAGATTATTGAAGAAACAGGGTACCAGCCGAATGTGTATGCGCAAAGTTTAAAGGCGGAACGGACCCATTTAATCGGGGTCGTTATTCCAAGGTTTAGATCCCCTTCCACCAACGATGCGTTAAAGGTGATGGACCGTATGGCTTATGATAACAATCTGCAGTTAGTCATTATGAACTCTGATCTTAAGTCAAACCGGACTTTAGAAAATATTCGGCAATTAGAACGTCAACGTGTCGATGTGATTGTTTTATTCGCCACTCAGATGACTGAGGAATTAAAGGAGGCTGTCTCTAACTCAAAGACACCCATCATTGTGGTGGGGCAACAATTTGAAGACGTAACGAGTTATATTTATGATGATTATGACGCTGGGCGACAAATGGCTCGCTATGCCGATGAATTAGGCCATCGCCACTTTCTTTTTGTGGGCGTCAGTGAAACAGACCAAGCCGTAGGGATTGAGCGTAAGAAAGGTTTTTATGACTACTTTAAAGATCGTGATGTACAGATTGACTTTGTCGAAACGAGCTTTTCTAGAGAAGAAGCTTACCAAAAGGCGTTAAAATTTCTACCTAATTTAAAGGCGACTTACATTGTCGCCGCAACCGACCATATTGCGTTAGGTATTTTAAACGCTTGTCGATCACTAAAGCTTAATGTTCCTGACGATGTGTCTTTAAGCGGCTTTGGTGGGTATGATGAAGCACAATATGTCGTGCCAAGTATTACTACAGTCAATTATAATTTTGCCCAGATGGGTCAATGGGTGATGAAGCGAGTGTTGGATCTAGGCGAAGAGACTTCTTCTGAATTAGTTGTTAAGCCCGTTTATTTAACGAAAGGAACTTCAACGAAGCGAGTGAATTAATTTTCACTCGTTTTTGTGTTGCTTTTTTATTTTTGTGTAGTATACTACAATTAAACGGAACCGGTTCCAAAATTTGTTTCAAGTAACTTCAATCCTAGAAAGGTGGCTATTTAAATGGCTTACGAAAATGTCATCCAAGGGCTCTTTAAAGCTCTTGGAGGTAAAGAAAATATCGCCAGTGCCGAGCACTGTGCAACGAGATTACGGATTATTGTCGATAACAATGACTTAGTCGACAAAGAATTAGCAGAACAAATCCCAGAATGTAAAGGGTACTTTTATACGACAGGACAACATCAATTTATCTTCGGAACAGGTAAAGTCAACGAAGTATACCAAGCTTTTAATGCTGTATTAGAAAGTGACGGGGATCCAGTTAAACATATAGCGGACCGTTATGCTCACTTAACGCCTGCTCAACGTGTTGTTCGGGTTTTAGCAGATATTTTAATTCCTTTAATTCCAGCCCTTGTTACGACGGGGTTATTAATGGGTGTACGCGGACTGTTGTTGGAATTAGGTATGACTATGTCCGAGGACACGATCGCGTTATTCCAAATTTTTACCGATACAGCTTTTGCCTTCTTACCAGTCCTTATTGCTTATAGCGCAACGAAGAAATTTGGCGGAAACCCGGTGATGGGTATTGTCGTAGGGCTGATGATGGTGGCTCCTCAACTACCGAACGCTTATGCGGTTCTTGGTGGGGACGCTGAACCTTTATCGGTTTTTGGACTTAAATTATATGGTTATCAAGGATCAATTTTCCCAGCGATTATTGCCGCTTGGATTTTATCAAAGTTAGAACATTGGTTACGTACATGGGTGCCACAAATAATGGACTTAATTGTCACACCGTTCTTATCCCTATCTTTAACCATTATCGCGATTTTATTTGTATTAGGACCTATCATTCAAATCATTGAGACCTTTGTAATTGGAACGATTACGAACTTATTATACGCCCCTCTAGGCATTGGTTATATTGTCTTTGGTGCCTTACAACAAGCTTTAGTGATTACGGGCTTACACCACTCATTAGGACTGATTGAAATTAGTTTATTACGTGAGCAGGGGGTTAATATTATTCAACCTCTAACAACCGCAAGTATGGCCGCTCAATTTGGGGCAGCAGTCAGTGCCGCGTTACTTATGAAAGATAAAGTACGTCGTTCTAATATGTTAGCCGCAACCGCGCCAACACTATTTGGTATTACTGAACCGTTATTATTTGGGGTTAACTTACGTTCAATGCGTGTTTTTGCTTCAGGGATGTTAGGTGGGGCCATTGGTGGCTTTGTCACCTATCTATTCAACTTAGCAGCAACAGGGATGGGTATTACCTTCTTACCTGGTCTATTACTCTACGTTGGTAACTTTAGTGGTTTACTTCAATATTTAGTGGTCATTATTGTTTCTGCAGCGGCTGGCTTTATGTTAGTCCAAGCTCAACGTGGTGCGATTATAAAGGAGATTGGCTAGATAAATGAATCAACATCATTCAAAGGATCAGTGGCGTTTAACTTACCATATTATGCCGGAGAAGGGTTGGTTAAATGACCCTAACGGCGCTATTCAATTTAACGGACTGTACCATATTTATTACCAATACGTTCCCGAAACCCCTTTAGGAGGAGCGACTCATTGGGGGCATATGACCTCTAAAGATTTAGTCCACTTTAACCAAGAGCCGATCTTTATGTCGCCGGACCAACCTTTTGACAGTCACGGTGTTTATTCTGGGGGCGGCTTTGTAAAAGACGGGCTGATTCACTTTTTCTATACGGGGAATGTGAAGCTTGATGGGGACTATGATTATATTTATAGTGGCCGTAAGCAACATGTGGTCCATGTGGTCAGTGACGATGGATTTAATATTTTAAAGCGTGAAGTGGTCATTGACCACGATACGTTTCCTGAAGGATTTACCGATCATATTCGTGACCCGAAAATTATTGAACATGATGGTGTGTTTTATATGATTTTAGGGGCTCGTAAGGCGGATAATTTAGGTGCTGTTATTACGTATCGCTCTACGGATTTAAGTGAGTGGACTTATGTGGGGAATTTAATTGAAGGCACCAAAGACGAAGGATATATGTGGGAGTGTCCCGATTTATTCGAACTAAATGGGCGTTATGTCTTAATCTTCTCACCTCAAGGGATCCGGGAAGAAGCGTATCAATTCAATAACCCTCATGTAGCCGGGTATATCATTGGCTGCATGGATTGGGATGAAGTGAAATTTATTCCTGAAACCGAATTTATTGAATTGGATCGCGGTTTTGATTTTTATGCGCCTCATACTTTTGAAGACGAAACGGGACGCCGGATTATGTGGTCTTGGATGGGTGTGGGGGATATCATGCCGGAATATACGAACCCGACGATTGCTAGAGGCTGGCAACACGCCTTAGCGATGCCACGCTTATTGACGATCAAAAATGACCGCTTAATTCAACAACCTTTAACCGCTTATGAAGGGTTACGCAAAGAGGAACAACCCCTCAATATTAATGAACGCTATACACTAGAAGATAAAGCGTTTGAGTTATTGTTTGAATTGCCAACTGAAGATGAGTTTTCAATTGACCTGATTGAAGATACGACTTTAGAGTATAAGAACGGTATTTTAACTTTAGAACACGGTCCAAGTGGTTACGGCCGTCGTTGGCGTTCGACGAAAGTGGATCATATAGAAACTATTCATATTTATGTGGATACTAGTTCCATTGAAGTCTTTGTTAATGACGGAGAAGTGGCTCTTGCGAGCCGAGTATATCCAAAAGATAACATGCCTCATGCCCATGTTAAAGCGAGTGACCAAGCAAAGGTTACGTTGTGGGGATTAAAGCCAAGTATATAAACAAAAAAGATCTGAGTCCAGAGAGAGGGATTCAGATCTTTTTTCTTGTTAAATATTCCATTTTGCATCAAAGTGAGGGCTTTGTTTCATCTCGTCTAAGGTTGGGATACCCCCTTGGGCGCCTTTTTGTTGAATGGATAAAGAACCAGCCAGGTTGGCAAAGCGAATGGCTTCTTCTAAAGATAAGTCATTAGACAATGCGACGGCTAAAGCTCCGTTAAAGGTGTCTCCGGCTCCCGTTGTGTCAATCACCTCTTCAGGTTCCACTAAAAACGCAGGAACTTCTACCAGTTGGTCGCCATTATGAAATAGAGCACCTTTTGATCCTAAAGTGATGATCAGTTTGTTTGGGTAATGCTTTAGAACAGCTTCTACTTCTTCTCCTGGGAATAGTTCTGCGAACTCTGTTTCGTTAGGGGTTAAGTAAGTGGTTTTGTCGATCCATTGTTGACCAAGTAAGCGAGCCGGGGCTGGGTTTAAAATAAGCGGCACATTTAGTTGATGGCATACTTCAATTAAACTTTCCACTGTTGGAAGAGGGGTTTCATTTTGGACAATGACCATGTCAGCTGATTGAATTAGGTCTGTTTGATTTTTAATATCTTCTGGGGTGACTTTGTTATTGGCTCCGGCAACGTAAATAATCGAGTTGTCTCGGTTATAAAGAGTAATAATCGCTGAACCAGACGGGGTGTTTTTCGCTGTTTTGACCGCTTTTGTGTCAATGTGATAGTCTTTTAAGTTATCAATAAGAGCTTTACCGAAGGAGTCGTCTCCTATAGCACCAATCATCGCAGTATTAGCCCCTAACTTAGCACAAGCCACCGCTTGGTTAGCTCCTTTACCACCAAAGGACGTATTGAAGTCCTCTCCAAAGACCGTTTCTCCTTGGGCCGGCTGGTTATGGGTCTCCACCACAAAATCCGTTGAAATACTTCCTACGACAATAATCTTCGCCACGTGAATCATCCTTTACATTGTATAGTCAATTAAATTATAAGACAGGAAGGAACAAGGGACAAGGAAACGATAGAAAAAGTACTCTTTTAAAGGATAAACGACATTACTCTAGAAAGCGGTTGCAAAAAAATAAACTTATTGTATAATAAAGAAAACGGATTGTTACTGGACAGCAGGCAAGACCTAAATCATATTACATATAAAAACCTATATAGTGTAGGCTTATTTGTAATGTGATTTGGGTCTTTTTTTGCTTTCTTCGGACTGATAGAAAGGAGATATTATGCGTGTATTAAAGGTTTTGAACAATAACGTCGTCCTCGCCTTAGATGACTCCCTTCAAGAAGTGATTGTCATGGGCAAAGGGATCGGGTTTCAACGAAAAAGAGAGGATTGGATACGTCAAGAAGAAATAGAAAAATATTTTGTTCTCTTAGATAACTTAACTGCCTTTCAAGAAGTATATGAGCAACTACCAGCCAATGAAATTGATTTAGTCTTTGAATTAGTGAGTTTAGCTGAAAAAGAACTTCGTCAACAGTTCCACAGCAATATTTATATCACGTTGGCGGACCATATCCACTACGCTTTGGAAAGACACCGAGAAGGAATTGTCATTCAAAACCCTCTCGAATGGGAAATTAAACGATTCTATCCTGCTGAATATGCAGTAGGGGTCAAAGGACTTGAAATTATTGAAAAATATACCGATGTACAATTATCTGATTCTGAAGCAACTTCGATTGTATTGCATTTAATTAATGCTCATAAAGGTAACAAGCATTTCAATCAATCGACAGAGATGATCAAAATTGTTAAGGATATTATCGAAATTGTGCGGTTATTTTACGGTTACAGCTTTCAAGAAGATACTACATCATTCACCCGTTTTATTACCCACTTGCAGTTCTTTGCTCGTAGAGTTTTAAAGTCAAAAGTGGATGAAATAGATAATGACTTTCTATTTGAAAAAGTCTCTCAAAGCTATCCTAAAGAAATAGAATGTACCACCCTTATTAAAAAATATATTAAAAATCGGTATGACTTTGACATTAGTCTAGAGGAACAGTCATTTTTAGCAATTCATATAAGACGTCTTGTAATGGACTATGAAGAAAAAAGGAGAAAAACTATGAAAAATTTAAAAGATTTAGCCATCGATATTCTTCAAAAGGTTGGTGGAGCAGACAACGTCATCGACGTGAGGCATTGTATTACGCGACTACGGTTTAGACTAAAAGATGAGAGTTTAGCCGATACAGAGTATTTAAAAGAGCGTCCTGGCATTGTAACTGTCATTCAAAACGGAGGACAATATCAAGTCGTGATTGGAAATCATGTGGCCGATGTGTATAAAGAGTTGATTGCTTTACCTGGTATGGGTGAAGAAGAAAGTGACTATGTCGTCAAAGAAGACGCCAGTTTATTAGATCGTTTTGTGGACACACTTTCAGGTTTGTTTCAACCCTTTTTAGGTGTGTTAGCTGCAGCAGGAATCATTAAAGGACTTGCAGCTATCATTAGCGCCAGTGGTGTGGATCCTCAAAACTCGACGGTTTTATTGTTGAATATGGTAGGAGATGGATTCTTCCAGTATCTTCCATTTGCTTTAGCGGTAACAGCAGCTCGTCGTTTTAGATTAAATCCTTTTTTAGCTATCGCTATTGCGGGTACATTCCTTTATCCTAATATTGGAGAGATATTAGCTAATCCTGAAAGCGGTGTACTGTATACGTTATTTAATAATACTCCCTTTGAGTCGGAAGTGTATTCTACATTTTTAGGATTGCCGATTATTTTACCACCGGCAGGGAATTATTATAGTGCGGTTATTCCGATTATTTTTGCGGTATGGTTTGGCGAAAAAGTAGATCAGTGGGTAGACAGTTGGATTCCTCAAGTCATTAAAAGTTCCCTAGGCGCTGTCGTGACTCTTTTAATTGCAACACCCATTGCAATTTTAGTCATTGGGCCAATGGCTACTTGGTTAGCAGACTTAGTCGGTTGGTTCTTTGCGACCATCGATAGTTTTAGCCCGGTTATTTTAGGCATTTTGCTCGCTTCTTTATGGCAAGTTCTTGTTATTTTTGGAATGCATTGGGGTATTATTCCGATTATGTTTATTCAAGTGGCTCATACAGGAGCGACTAATATTGGTGCGTTAGCTCAATTATCTACCTTTTCAATCCTTGGTATGTTAATGGCTGTAACCCTTAAAACTAAAGATTTAAAACTTAAAAACATTGCCGGGTCTTCGATTATTCCAACTCTTTTTGGTATTACTGAATCAGCTATTTATGGTGTCATGCTCGTTAAAAAGAAATTGTTTGCCTATACTATTCTTATAAACGCCATTGTTGGTGGGATTGCTGGTTACTTCCGCCTTAATCAATATGTGATGGGTGGATTAGGAATATTTTCTATTCCTACATTTATTCATCCCGAGTTTGGTTTTTCAAGTAATTTTTGGGTTGCGGTAATAAGTATGGCAGCTCTTGTTATTTTAGGTTTTGTGGGTGGATGATTTTACCGGTTGATGAAGATGATAAAGAGATTGAAGATGTAAGTGATGAGTCTTCTAATACAAACGTTCTAAAGACTCAAGAAGAAATTTTAAGTCCTCTAGCCGGAAAGGTAGTTCCTTTAGAAGACACTCCAGATGATGTATTTGCAAGTGGCGTCATGGGGCAAGGGTTAAGCATTGATCCTATGAATAATCGTGTAGTATCGCCTGTTAAGGGAGTGGTTAAAACAGCCTTTTCGACCGGACATGCGGTAGGGATTGAAAGCGAAGACGGGGCTGAAATTTTAATTCATATTGGAATAGATACGGTTAATTTAGAAGGTGAAGGCTTTAATTTGAAAGTTAAAGAAGGAGACCGAGTCAATCCAGGCGATCTATTAGTTGAGTTTGATAAGCAACTGATTATGGACCGGGGATTGTCTCCGTTGACGATGATCATTGTAACGAACACGCCTAATTATTTAGACGTGTTATTGACAGATCAAGAGGTTGTGGAAGAAACAGATTACTTAATGACTTTAGTGAATCAACAAAATAAATAAGAAAGAAGGGATCTAGATGTTAAAGCAAGATTTTCTTTGGGGTGTAGCTAGTGCGGCTAACCAAATTGAAGGGGCTTATTTAGAAGATGGTAAAGGTGTATCCAGTGTAGATTTAATTCCTCACGGTAAGTTCCGTCCTGAAATTATGGAAGGAATTAGACATTATTCAGACGTTCCAGAAGGGTTGTTTTATCCTTCCCATGAGGCGGTTGACTTTTACCATCACTTTAAAGATGATGTTAAATTATTTGCAGAAATGGGAATTAAAGCCTATCGTTTCTCGATTGCTTGGTCACGAATTTATTCAACGGGACTTGAAGAAGAGCCCAATGAGAAAGGGCTAGCTTTTTATGAAGCGCTCATTGATGAGTTGTTATCTTATAATATTGAGCCGATGGTGACAATTAACCACTTTGATGTGCCTAAAGCGTTAATTGATCAATACGGATCATGGAAAAGCCGTGAAGTCGTTTATTTATTTGAAAAATATGCTGAAACACTTTTCCGTCGTTTCAAAGGAAAAGTAAAGTATTGGATTTCCTTCAATGAAATTAATATGTTATCGCACTTGCCATTTATGGGTGCAGGCATTTATTTTAAAAAAAATGAAAATAAAGACGATGTTTTATTTACAGCAGCTCACCACGAACTATTAGCGAGTGCATTAGCTACTAAAAAGTTACGCGAAATTGACCCAGAAGCGCAAATAGGGTGTATGATTGCTGCAGGGGACTACTATCCATATAGTTGTGACCCGAAGGACATTCGTCAAGCACAAATTGATAATCAAACAAACTTTTTATTTACCGATGTTCAAGCTTTAGGTCATTATCCACGATGGGCTTTGAAGAAATTTGAGCGTGAAAACATTCGTGTAGAAATGAAACCTGGGGATTTAGAGCTTTTAGAAGAATATACTGTTGATTTTATTAGTTTTAGTTATTATTCAACGCGAGTTTCTAAATACGATTTAGATGGTGTTGAAGTAACTCAAGGAAATGTCTTTGTCGGCGTCGTAAACCCTTATTTAGAAGAAACAGAGTGGGGTTGGGCAATCGATCCTTTAGGTTTTAGAACGACAATGAACACCTTGTGGGAAAGATACCATAAACCCCTTTTTGTAGTGGAAAATGGCTTAGGTGCTGTGGATACTCTCGAAGAAGATGATACCATTAGCGATCCATACCGCATTGATTACTTGTCAAAACATATTAAAGTGTTAGTGGATACAGTCAATGAGGATGATGTTCCTGTCATTGGTTATACAACTTGGGGATGTATTGACTTTGTTTCTGCAAGTACAGGACAAATGAGTAAACGTTATGGTTTTATTTATGTAGACCAAGACGACCAAGGAAATGGAACTTTGGAACGGTATAAAAAAGATTCATTTGACTGGTATAAAAAAGTAATTGAAAGTAACGGCGAAAATTTAAGCTAACTTTAGTGAGCTCTCATGTAAGCATCAAAGCTTATGTGGGAGTTTTTGTCTTTTTATAGAACTTTCCCCTCTTTCCCCCTATAATTAAGATATATCAGTGTTGTAGCGGGAGTGAGGAGGAGTTAGGATGAAGCGTTTATTTGATTTAACGGCGGATGAAGTGCGTCAGTTATCAAAGGACCAATTGTTAGATAGTTTAAAGTTATGTGAAGGTCGAGTCATGATGAGCGAGTTGATGGCTCATATGCCGGCGATTTTAGGGGATGTGTCTAACGCAGAAGTGGCAGCGGCTTTTGGAGCAGATATTATTATGGTGAATACGTATGATACGACGAAGCCCTTTATTGCTGGAATTGACCATGAGGTGCCTTTAAAGGAAGTGGGGCGTTTAACGGGGAGAGTGCTCGCTGCGACTTTGGAACCCGTGGATTTATCTGTTCAGTCGGATCATTATCAAGAAGAATTATCCCCAGGACGCTTGGCGACGTTAGATAACGTGGCTCATTTAATCGATCAAGGGGTACAAATGGTATTGTTAACAGGAAATCCAAGTACTTTTGTGAGTAACGAGGCTATTTTAGAAGCCATTCGTGCTATTAAAACCGCTGTTGGTGACAAAATCGTCATCGTTTCTGGAAAAATGCATTCCTCGGGTATGGTAAATGAAAGCTCTGGAGACATGGTTCAAATCTCTGACGTCGATGGCTTCATTGATGCTGGAGCAGATATTGTTTTAGTTCCAGCGCCAGGGACAGTACCAGGGTTCACGACGGAGAAAGTAGAATCATTAGTTCAACATATCCAACGCCGAGGTAAGTTGGCGTTAACATCTATTGGCACCTCCCAAGAAGGAGCCGACGTGGACACGATTCGTGCCATTGCCTTACAAGCCAAGATGGCGGGAGCGGATATTCATCACATTGGCGACTGCGGTATGGGTCCAGGGATGGCTATTCCGGAAAATATTATGGCCTATTCTACTGTCATTCGGGGCCGTCGTCATACGTATCGTCAGATGGCTCGTTCACTATTACGTTAAGGAGAGTTTAGATGTTCATTGAATTATGTACAGCCCGGCTAGAAGACTGCTTAAAAGCAAAAGATCAAGGCTTTGATCGCATTGAATTGAATGCGGATTTAGTTACAGATGGGTTAACGCCAACCTTTGGTTTAGCTTCATCGGCATTAGAACAAGTGGACCTCCCGATTGTGATGATGCTTCGTCCAAGAGGTGGTGGGTTTTGTTATTCGGATTTAGAGTACGATGTGATGATGACCGATTTAGAATGGCTATTAAAGTTAAAACCAGAAGCTATTGCGGTAGGTATTTTGACCCATGACGGAATGATTGATGAAGTGCGGATGAAACGAATTATTGATCGTTGTCATGAAGAGGAAGTAAAAGTCGTCTTCCACCGAGCTTTTGATGTAATTACAGGTTACTCCTTAGATGAAGCAGTGGAGCGACTGATTGTTTTAGGAGTCGACCGTATTTTAACCAGCGGCGGTGCTAAAACGGCGATTGAAGGGGTTGATACCTTGGCTCGTCTACAAGAAAAGTATGGAGATCAGATTACTTTTGTTGCGGGAGCAGGGATCACTACAGAGAATGTAGTCGAGATTAAAAGTCAAACGGGTTTAACAGAATTTCATGGCTCTTTTAGCGTTCCGTTTGAGGATCCAACAAGTGAAGGTCCTAACGTCAGCTACGAAGTGCTCTTATTAAAGTTAAATGATCAAGTAAAATGGTAACAGTTGATGGATAAACCGTGTTACAATGATAACTAGAAAGAGTAAATAATTAAAGGAGCTTGAACGTGGCAATAAAAGCAGTCGGATTTGACTTAGACGACACCTTGTACGACCGAAATGAAATTTATGCCTCAGTTTATAAAGTGATGCAACAAACGGTATTAGAGTTGCCCGTTTCTTTTTCGGATTTTAATGAAATTTACCAGTTGGAATCAATCAAATGGTACCAACGTTTCATGAGCCAAGAGTGCAGTGAAGAAGACTATCAAATCCAACGGGTCATTGATACTTACGATCACTTTGGTGAAAAGGTCCGTTTTGCGGATGGGAAGTTGTTTAATGATCTTTATGTATACTTTAAAGATTCAGTTAAACTGCGTCCTTTTATGAAGGAAATGATTCAATTAGTGATAGACCGGGATTTAGATTTGTTTATTCTAACGAACGGACCGTCAGCTAACCAATGGCACAAAATCGAAACCTTACAGTTAGACCGCTGGTTTAAACCAGACCGATTATTTGTCTCAGGAGACTTAGGGTTAACCAAGCCAGACCGGGCGATTTTTGATCATTTAGCTGACCAAATGGGTTATGAAAGTAACGAGCTTTTGTATATTGGTGACCATTATGTTAATGACATTAAAGGCGCCAAAGAGGCAGGTTGGCAGGCGATTTATTTTGATTGCTTTAATCAAGGGCCCCTAGAAGAAGCGGTGCCCACATTTCAAACAGAACAACAATTATACGATTATTTACACCGTCGTTTTCCTTAATTTAGAAAGGTAGGAATTATTTATGCAACAAGTAGGCGTTGTCGGCATGGCCGTTATGGGGAAGAACTTAGCGTTAAACATTGAAAGTCGAGGGTATACGGTATCTATTTTTAACCGAACCTCCGCAAGAACGGATTTAGTTTTAGAAGAACATCCGGATAAAAATTTAGTGGGTACTTATTCTATTGAAGAATTTGTCGCTTCTTTAGAAAAGCCGCGTAAAATTATTTTAATGGTGCAGGCCGGTCCAGCAACCGATATGACCATCGCCAGTCTGTTACCCCATTTAGATAAAGGGGATATTTTAATTGACGGCGGGAACACGTTCTTTAAAGATACGATTCGCCGTTATGAAGAATTAAAAGATTCAGACATTCACTTTATCGGAACGGGCGTTTCTGGTGGGGAAGAAGGGGCTCTTAAAGGCCCAGCCATTATGCCAGGAGGACCTAAAGAAGCTTATGATTTAGTGGAAGACTTATTAGTAGCTATTTCTGCTAAAGCGAAAGATGGCGAGCCTTGTGTGGCTTATATGGGACCTAATGGTGCCGGACACTTTGTTAAAATGGTCCACAATGGTATTGAGTACGGGGATATGCAGTTGATTGCGGAAGCTTATGCGTTAATGAGCCATGTCTTAGGTCTGTCTACTCAAGAAGTGGGTCGCGTTTTTGAAGAGTGGAATAAAGGGCGTCTAGAAAGTTACTTAATGGAAATTTCCGCTCATGTTTTACAAACGATGGATCCTGATACGGGCGAGCCACTAGTAGAGAAAATTTTAGATGCGGCGGGAAATAAAGGAACAGGTAAGTGGACTTCTCAAAACGCTTTAGATTTAGGGGAGCCTGTTTCATTAATTACCGAAGCGGTCTTTGCACGTTATATTTCTGCTTTTAAAGACGAACGTGTACATGCTAGCACCTTACTCAAAGGGGTCGAAGAAGTTTCTTTAACTGAAGCAGAAAAAGAAGTCTTCATCGACGAATTAGAACGTGCTTTATACTTTAGTAAAATTATTAGTTACGCTCAAGGGTTTGCTCAATTAAAAGAAGCGAGCCGTGTCTATCATTGGGATTTACAATTAGGGGAAATCGCGAAAGTATTTAGAGCTGGCTGTATTATTCGTGCGGCCTTTTTAGAAGATATTACGAACGCTTACCGTAAAAATCCTGAGTTAGACAACTTAATGTTAGATGACTTCTTTATGGACACGTTAAACAGTACTCATCAATCATTACGTCAAATGGTGATGGTGGGGGTACGTTTTGGTGTGCCGATTCCTGCCTTTAGTGCAGCGATTAGTTATTATGACTCTTACCGTGCGCCTGTGTTATCAGCCAACGTCATTCAAGGTCAACGCGACTTCTTCGGAGCTCATACGTACCAACGTGTAGATAAAGAAGGCATTTTCCACTTTGACTGGCAAGAAGGCGTCGAATATCGTTTAGATTAATCGAGGTGATTTGATGACTAAGAAAATACCGATTATTTTAGATACAGATCCAGGGATTGATGATGCGGCAGCCATTGTCATTGCGGCCACTCACCCGGCGTTTGATTTAAAGTTAGTAACAACGGCTATGGGGAACGTGGACGTCGAAAAGACGACTCAAAATGCGTTGAAGTTGTTAGAGTTTGTTGGAGCGGACGTGCCCGTAGCTAAAGGGGCAAGTAAACCTCTTCTTAGAGAATATGTGGGTGCTCCGGAAGTTCACGGCGAGTCTGGTTTAGGCGGATACGTCTTGCCTGAACCAACGACGTGTCCCGTGGATCAGTTTGCCGTAGAAGCCATGCGTGATACGCTGTTAACAAGCGATGAACCGATCACCTTAGTGCCGATCGGTGCTTTAACAAATATCGCTCTTTTACTTCACCAATACCCTGAAGTTAAACCACATATTAAAGAAATTGTCTTAATGGGAGGAGCCTTTGGGTTAGGTAACCGCAACAGTGTGTCGGAGTTTAATATTTTTGCCGACCCTCACGCCGCTCAAATGGTTTTCCAGTCTGAGGTTCCAATTACTATGGTGGGGTTAAATGTGACTCATCAAGCTTTAGTAAGTATGGACAGTATTCAAATGATCCAAAAGGCTAATAAAGTCGGTGCCATGCTAGAAGAGATGTTCCGTGATTATTTAAGTGTGGGAACGGAAGGAACGGCGTCTACCGGGTTAGCCATTCATGACGCTTGTGCGTTGTATTACGTCTTACATCGGGATAAAGTGGAGGCTCAACCTTATCCTATTGATGTTGTCTTAGATGGACCGGCAGCTGGAGCGACGGTTGTAGATATTTTAAGTAAAGATCGTCCAGCGAACATTAATGTGACGTTATCCTTTGATTTTGATCATTTTAATGATTGGTTTGTTGAATCCATTAAAGGGACGGTTTCTTAATGGAGAGATCATTTAAGTTACCCCATCGTTTAATTCCCCGGCTCGTGTTATATGTCGGGGGATTAATGATGACATCGACGGCGATTGTCTTTTTTGTACGTTCCCAATTAGGCGTGTCGCCGGTGGTGTCCGTTCCTTATGTGGTGAGTCAATTTCTTCCTTTAACTCAAGGGCAAGCCGTGATGGTCGTTTTTCTTTACTTGTTTTACTTCAGTGGCCTATTTTAGGGAGAGCCTTTCGTTTAACGACATTTTCGCAATTATTTGCGGCTATTTTATTTGGCTATTTAAATGATTTAGCCTTCTTTTTATTTCCTATTGCGACTCCTGCGACTTATTTAGGTCGTTTAAGTTTATTAGGGGTGGGACTGATACTCTTTGCGATTGGCATTATTATTTATATGAAAGCCGGTCTGTCCCTTCTTCCCGTTGAAGGAATGCAACAAGCGATTGTATTAAGTTATGATTTGCCTTTTTCCACCGTCAAAACTGGCTTTGACTTATCCATGGTCGGCGTGTCGGTACTATTAGGTCTTGTATTTATGGGACGAATTGTTGGTGTTAGAGAAGGGACGTTATTAGCCGGTTCTTTAGTGGGACCTTTAATTCATTTATTCCACCGCTGGTTTGCGCCGATTTGGGCAAAGTTAGACCAGTGGGTAGCGGGGGAATAATTTTTAGAACTCATTTATTGTCATAATAAATGGGTTCTTTTTTTATGGCTTAAGAGATAATTTCACAATCTAAAATTAACAAACCGCAACAACACCCCCTTTAAACCCTCTTAATTTGTACCTTTGTGAACAAAGAGGATAAGATTATGTAAAGCAAAACTCTTTTAGAAAGCGCTTACATGTGGTATATTTTTGGTGACAAAATTTTATTTATAGGAGGTAGGAAAGATGGCATTAGAATTATGGGGCGAATTTATCGGGACCTTAGTGTTGGTTTTGTTAGGTAACGGGGTTGTTGCCGGAGTTGTACTCAATAAAACAAAAAACGAAAACACTGGTTGGGTGATGATTGCCTTAGGTTGGGGTCTAGCGGTTACTTTAGCGGTATATATTTCCGGCTTTATGAGTCCGGCGCATTTAAACCCGGCAGTGACTTTGGCCATGGCCGTATTAGGAGACTTATCGTGGTCTAAAGTGTTGCCGTATATGGTCGCTCAAATGTTAGGAGCCTTTGTTGGAGCAATCTTAGTATGGATTCATTATTATCCTCACTGGCAAGAAACAAAAGATCAAGGAGCTATTTTAGGTAGTTTCGCGACAGCGCCGGCGATTCGTCATACCCCTTCTAACGTAATTGGTGAAATGTTAGGAACCGCTGTTTTAGTGATGGGAGTTATGTCTATGGGCCAACACAACTTAGGAGACGGAATTGGTCCGATGGTTGTGGGAATTATTGTTACCGCCATTGGTTTTTCACTCGGGGGAACGACAGGTTATGCGATTAACCCCGCGCGAGATCTGGGCCCACGAATTGCCCATGCGGTATTGCCGATTGCTAATAAAGGAGACAGTGATTGGGAATATAGTTGGATTCCTGTCGTGGCACCTTTATTAGGAGGCGCTATTGGTGCTTTTCTATACAATTTACTTATTCAAATGATTTAAGGAGGCATTATCATGAGCGAAGAAAAAACGTACATTATGACTATTGACCAGGGCACGACCAGTTCCCGGGCAATGATCGTCGATAAAAAAGGGGACGTCGTGTCCATGAGTCAGCGGGAATTTACGCAAATTTTCCCAGAACCGGGCTGGGTCGAGCACGACCCCAATGAAATTTGGAACTCGGTTCAATCGGTGATTGCTGGCGCTTTTATTGAAGGTGGGATTAATCCTCGCCAAATTGAAGGGATCGGCATTACGAACCAACGGGAGACGACCGTTGTTTGGGAAAAGGATACGGGACGCCCGATTTATAACGCCATTGTTTGGCAATCCCGTCAAACAGCGGGCATTGCTAATAGTTTAAAAGAAGCAGGACATACAGAATTTTTCCATAAAAAAACCGGTTTAGTCATTGATGCTTATTTTTCAGCGACAAAGGTACGCTGGATTTTAGACCGTGTTGAAGGAGCCCAAGAGCGGGCAGAAAAGGGTGAACTACTCTTTGGAACAATCGATACGTGGGTAGCATGGAAACTCTCCGACGGAGACTTACATATCACTGATTACTCTAACGCCTCTAGAACCATGTTATTCAACTTAGAGACGTTGGATTGGGATGATGAGATTTTAGAGTTATTGAATATTCCACGCGTCATGTTGCCTGAAGTTGTACCAAATGCAGGTAACTACGGTAAAACAAAGAGTTATCATTTCTTCGGTCATGAAGTGCCGATCACTGGAATGATCGGAGACCAACAAGGCGCTTTATTTGGTCAATTAGCTTTAGAACCAGGAATGGTTAAATCGACTTACGGAACGGGAGCTTTTATTGTGATGAACATTGGGGACGAGCCCATTTATTCAGAGCATAATTTATTAAGTACCATCGGCTACGTTATTGACGATAAAGTGACTTATGCGCTGGAAGGGTCGATTTTCGTTGCCGGAAGTGCCATTCAGTGGCTCCGAGACGGGTTAGAGATGTTAAAAGACTCCAAAGACTCCCAAGAAATGGCTGAAAGATCGACGAACCACGACGAAATTTATGTAGTACCAGCCTTTACCGGGTTAGGTGCACCTTATTGGAACTCTGATGCTCGAGGGTCTGTTTTTGGCTTAACTCGCGGTACTACAAAAGATGATTTTGTTAAAGCTACACTTCAATCGATTGCTTACCAAGTTCGTGATGTAGTCGATACGATGGAAAAAGATTCAGATATTGATATTCGTTTATTAAAAGTCGACGGTGGAGCAGCATTAAATGACTATTTAATGCAATTCCAGTCAGATATTTTAGGTAAAGAAATTAAACGAGCAGGCAACTTAGAAACAACAGCTCTAGGGGCAGCTTATTTAGCTGGCTTAGGCGCGGGGTATTGGAAAGATTTAGACGAACTAAAAGCCTTTGTTAAAGAAGGGGCGACCTATACGTCTAAATTAAACGATGCTCGCCGGGAAGAGTTATATGAAGGCTGGCAACACGCCGTAGAAGCGACTCAATTATTTGCGAAATGGAAAGGTGAATAACATGACCCAATTTTCATATTTAAACCGGGAAAAACAACTCGAGGATTTAAAAAATACTCACTTTGACTTAGTTATTATCGGCGGTGGGATTACCGGTGCAGGTTTAGCTCTTCAAGCAGCCGCCAGCGGGTTAAAGACCGCACTATTGGAAATGCAAGACTTTGCGGAAGGAACTAGTAGCCGTTCCACTAAACTGGTCCACGGCGGGATTCGTTATTTAAAGCATTTTGACGTAGGGGTCGTTGCCGATACCGTCGGGGAGCGAGCTGTCGTTCAACAAATTGCGCCTCACATTCCAAAGCCTGATCCGATGCTTTTACCGATTTATGATGAGCCGGATACGACCTTTGGTTTATTCGAACTTCAAGTAGCCATGAATATGTACGACTCCTTAGCCGGAGTTGAATCCACCCCTTTTAAAAACCGTGTTTTAACTAAAGAAGAAGTGCTACAAGAACAACCGGATCTTTTAGAAGAAGGGTTAATTGGCGGTGGAATTTATTTAGACTTTAATAATAATGACAGCCGCTTAGTGATCGAAAACTTAAAACAAGCTCACGAAGACGGCGCTGTGGTAGTCAGTCGGGTGGAGGTCGTTGATTTTAACTATAACGATGAAGGTCAAATTGAATCCGTTAAAGTTAAAGACCGTTTAACGGATGAAACCTTTAACGTAGTGTCCCATGCTTTTATTAACGCCACGGGTCCTTGGAGTGATACCATTCGTGAACTGGACACTCAAGACGATAAACCGAACCAAATGCGTCCGACTAAAGGGGTCCACTTAGTGGTCGACAACAGTGTGTTAAAAGTTAAACGTCCGACATATTTTGATACAGGGGAAGAAGATGGCCGGATGGTCTTTGTGATTCCTCGTCAGAAAAAGACGTATTTTGGAACAACAGATACGGATTATGATGGCGATTTAGCTCATCCAACGGTCACTCAAGAAGATGTGGATTATTTACTACGCATTGTGAACCGCCGCTTCCCTGAAGCTAATATTACGATGGACCACATTGAAAGTAGTTGGGCTGGTCTTCGTCCGTTAATTGCTGGTAACCAAGCTTCTGACTATAATGGTGGAAATAATGGTAGCTTACCTGACGATGTTTTTAATAAATTATTAGAACTATTCAGAGGGTATGAAGAGGGGAAAGTAAGACGAGCTGAAATTGAAGACAGCATTTTAAATGCGGAAAGTAGCTTGTCTGAAAGTGGAAACTCCCCTTCTAGTGTATCTCGAGGGAGTGATTTAAGTCAGTCTCCTTCAGGATTATGGACGTTAGCTGGAGGTAAAATTACCGACTACCGCAAAATGGCGCAAGGGGCTTTAAAAGCCATTATTGAAGAATTAAATGAAACAACGGACCAAACTTTCTATTTAATTAATTCAAAAACTTATCCAGTATCCGGCGGTCGTTTTAACGCCCAAGATGTGCCGCGAGCCATGGAAACTTTTAGTCAATTAGCGATGGATAAAGGGTTAAGTTACGACTATGCCCAAGAATTAGCGCAATTATATGGTTCAAATACGCAACAAGTTCTTTCTTATTTACCAAAAGCAAAAGAACTAGCAAAAGCCTATAACTATCCAGTCCACGTGGCGTTAAGTTTAGTGTACGCCGTGGAAGAAGAGATGGTTTATACATTGGAAGATTTCTTTACTCGCCGCACCAATTATTCTTTATTTAACGAAGCCGCTTTAGCTGATTTAATTAAGCCAGTCGCTCAAAGTTTAGTTCAGTTACTGGATTTACCTCGTGAAAAAGTAGACGAGATGGTGGCTCATTTTGACACATCAAGAGAAGAATATCAGTTAAATCATTTGAAAAACAACTAAACTTCGACTAAATTTAAGTCGAAGGAGTGAAGAGATGTTTACAAAAGATGCCTTATATTATGCCGAACAAATTAGACAGAAAAAAATTTCCATCGAAGAGTTAACAATCCGTACGCTAGACAACATAAAGCGTTATAATAAACTCATCAATGCCGTAATTATTTCACAAGAAGACAGTGCGTTAAAACAAGCAAAAGCAATGGACAAAGCGTTAAAAGATAATCCAACGGATTTACCGCCCTTTTATGGTGTGCCGATTTTAACGAAAGATTTAGGCCAGACCGAAAAAGGGGTCCCGACCCATAGTGGCGCAAAAATAATGAAAGACGTGATAGGTGCTTGGGATCACGGGTTTACGACAAAGTTAAAAGAAGCCGGCTTTATTATTTTAGGCCGGACGAATGTGCCTGAATTTGGCTTTAAAAACATTAGCGACTCCCAGTTTGAAGGGGTGGTTAATGCGCCCTTTGACTTAACTCGTAACCCGGGTGGATCCAGTGGAGGAGCAGCCGCTGCTTTAGTAGCCGGGTTAGTCCCTATTGTAACAGCCAGCGACGGGGGCGGTTCGATTCGTATGCCGGCGAGTTTTTCCGGTCTTATCGGCTTAAAGCCAACCCGGGGAAGAATGCCTATGGGACCGGTCAGTTTTAGAAGTTGGCAAGGCGCTGCTTTAAACTTTTTCTTAACGAAAACCGTCGAAGAAACGTGGGAGTTGTTAAAATTCCACCAAGTCGAACAATGGGACAGCGCGTTTATGCTTCCTTTAATTAAAGAAGAACAGCTGACCCCCTTAACCCGTCCGTTAAAGATTGCTTATAGTTTTAATATTAACAGCGTTGATGTACCCCCAACCGATGAAGCCAAACAAGCCGTAGAAGAAATGATCACTGCTCTTAAAGAATTAGGTCATCAAGTAGAAGAAGTCGATTCTCCCATTGACTGCCAAAGTTTAATGGAAAGTTACTTTTTAATGAACGGTGTGGAAACAGTCAAAATGTTATCAGGATTTGACCACTTACAAAAAGATGACGTGGAGCCGTTAACATGGGCTATTTATCAATCAGGACTTAAAGTCCCAGCGTACCAATACAGTCAATTATTAGACTTATGGGACGTTGAAGGAGCGAAGATGGAGCAGTTCCATCAAGATTACGATGTTCTTTTCATGCCAGCAACAAACGGTCCCGCTCCTAAACAAGGTCAATTTGACTTGACCCCGGAGCAAAAAGAACAGATCGATTTAATGGCTGACTGGCCTTTAGAAAAACAACAAGCTTTCGTGTGGGAGCTATTTACCCCGAGTATGAAGTGGACGCCTTATGCACCCCTTCTTAACTTAACCGGACACCCAGCGATTAGCTTACCGACTCATCGGACAAAAGATCACCTTCCTTTAGGCGTTCAGTTTTCTGCGGGCCGAGGAGAGGAATATCTTTTACTTCAACTGGCTAAACAACTTGAAGAAGCGGGGCATTTGGATGTGTTACAAGTGGATCTAGCGAAAGATCACTAACTTAGGATAGGAGTGAGATGGAAATGTATAAAATAATTGCTTATGGTATAAAAGACGAAGATATCGCGATTGCTAAAGAATGGGCTGAGGAAAACAAAGTTGACCTGACTTTATTAGAAGAGCCGTTAACCATTGAAACAGTTGAAAAAGCACAGGGTTACGATGGTGTATCAGTCAGCCAAGTGTATAAAATTCCTCGTTCAGTTTATGAACGTCTAGCAGAGTTTGGGATCAAACAAATTGCCCAAAGAACGGCTGGATATGACGTACACGACTTAAAAGCAGCGAGCGATAACGGCATTATTATTACAAATGTTCCTGTCTACTCTCCTGAATCCATTGCGGAATATGTGGTGGCCGGAGCACTTATGGGCATTCGTAAGTTGTCTACGACAATCGCGGCTGCAAAAGAACAAGATTTTCGCTGCATCCCTGAACGTGAAGGTCGATTATTAAAAGACATGACCGTTGGTATTTTAGGGGTGGGTAATATTGGTCGCCAAGCCGCTCGTATTTTTAAAGGCTTTGGTTGCCGCGTCATTGGGTATGATTTATACCCTAATGATTTAGGCCGAGAATTTTTGGAGTATCAAGATTCCATTGATGACGTCATTAAAGAAGCTGATATTGTCAGCCTTCACATGCCTTTAAATGATGAAAGCTATCACTTATTTAATATGGATATGTTCAAAAAAATGAAACCGCACGCCATTTTATTAAACTCCGGACGTGGGGCGCTCGTTAATACAGAAGATTTGCTTGATGCGTTAGATGAAGGGTTAATTGACTATGCTTTCTTAGACGTTTATGAAAATGAAGCCGACTATGTGTTTCATGATCTACGAGATGAAACCATTCATGATGACTTGTTTAAACGTCTATTAAACCATCCCCAAGTTGATTATACGCCGCACTTAGCTTTCTATACTGACGTCGCCAACCGTAATATTTTAACCTTTGGGTTAGATGCGGTCATTGAAGTATTAGAAACTGGCGACTCTAAAAAACGTGTCAACTAATAAAAAACAGCACGCACCTAATTTTAAGGAGCGTGCTGTTTGTTTTATATTATTGTTTAGAGATTGAACGTCTCTGTCCTACATCTACTACGATTATAATTAATTTATTATCTTCAATCTCGCAAATGATACGATAATCTGAAATACGGTAGCGCTAAAATCCTTTCAAATTAGCAGATAGCGCTTTACCTCTTGCTCTTGGTTCGTCTAATTTTTCATATAATCAATAATTAAACGACTGGCTTGCTTATCTAGCCTCTTCAAAGACTTTAAAGCTTTTTCAGAGTAGATTACTTTCATAACCCTAACTCTTTTTCTACTTCATCACTAGTGTAAAAATTCATTTTATTTTTATTTAAAAGATATTCCTTTACAAGTTGCTCGTCGTACTCTTCTTCGATAGTTTTCAATAATGTTTCTCTTGCCCAATCAGATAAAGTTTTGTTTTTTTCTTGAGAAACACTTTGAAAAAGTTTTTTGTCTTTTTCGCTTAAACGGATAGTTAAAGTAGTCATTGAAATTCCTCCCTCAAACGTGTGTTACGATGTAATATAATTATGTTTAAAAGAGAGAGCGGTGTCAACAGTTGTTAATTTTCACGGTTCAATGATTAGTGGTTCTTTAGTAAAGCGGTTTAACACGTCACAGCCGTCTTCCGTTACGACGACTAAATCTTCAATGCGAACGCCTAGTTTTCCTGGTAAATAAATTCCCGGTTCAATAGAGAAGATATGTCCGACTTCAGTCAACTCAGGGTTATGTTCACTGACGTCGCCGGCTTCGTGAACGTCTAATCCGATAAAGTGTCCCGTGCGGTGGGTGAAGTACTCGCCGTAACCCGCTTCTTCAATAATTTGACGAGCCGCCTTATCAATCTCGCTGTAAGGAACGCCTGGTTTAACGGCTTTAATCGCAGCTTCGTTGGCTCGTTTAACTGTGTCGTAAACTTTTAACGCTTCCTCACTCGGTTCGCCGTAAAAAACCGTCCGAGTCATATCAGAAGCGTAGTTTTTGTAGTAAGCGCCCATATCAATGACGACGGAGTCACCTAATTGTGGGGTGTCGTCATTAGTTTCGTGGTGGGGGTTGGCTCCGTTAGCGCCGTAAGCAATAATCGGTTCGAAACTAAAGCCATCCGTCCCTAATTGTTGGTAAATTTTCCCTAATTTTTCAACCATTTCGGCTTCAGGCAATCCTTTTTCTAAAAGTTTAACGATTTGTTCCATCGCTTGGTCGTTTAACTCAGAACTTTCTTTCATCCACTGAATTTCTTGTGGAGATTTAACGGCTCGTAATTCGTCAACTAAATAAGAACCATCGACATAACTTAAATGAGGCGCCAAGTTCATGAGTTCAATTAAAAAGCCGCTGGCCCAAAACTTATCAATTCCAATAGGGCCTTGTCCTAAGTGATGGGCGACGCGTTTCATAATCGGTTCGCCGTCTTTAAAGACTTCGATTTGGAAATTCTCTTTAATATCTTCTGGGAGCTGGGGTAGTGGAAAGAGTGCGTTAACAATGAATTGATGTTGATTGTCACTTGAAATATTTAAAGCGAAGAGACGCTCGCCAGGATCGACTTTGTAGCCAGTAAAGTAATAAATACTTAACGGATCGCTGACGATATGATTTGTGATATCATCTTGTTTCATTTTAGCGACCAGTTTTTGTAAACGTTGTTGATACATGTCCTTCATCCTTTATTTTAAGATACTTTCATTATACTAAAGTATTGAGTGATTTTCTTTGGAGAGAGTTTTCGTACCATAACACTTGACGTTCGAGATTAATTGAATTCATCCAGCATCTTTTGAATGTGCTGGTCGAAATCAGACACAATGGTTTGGTTTTTATTAAATTCATCGTACTCAGCGAAGGCTTTTTCCTGAGCAACTTTCATCGAGATGTTTCCGTGACCTTCTAAAATCTCGTACTCATTAAAGGTTAAAAAACGATCCACACTGGCAGCAAACTCTTGGGTCGTAAAGGTTTGTCGTCTTTCAATCAACCCTTCAATGTAGTCAAAGTAGGCTGAAATATTTCTTTCTAAGGCTTTAATCTCATTTTCTGTGAGATAATTTTTGGCCACTTTCGTGTCGCTTTTCAAAATTCTTCCATCAGGAGCATGCTTCCATGTTGTCAGTCCCATATTTTTCTCGTTGCGGTCGGCTTTATTGTAAATCAATTCGGCTGCCGTTTGTCCTGTAATCCCATAATGAAACTTGTTTTGAATGGTGGCGTAAAAATAGCGGGTTGTTGGACTATCTTTATCATAGTCCGTGCTAACTTCGGCGAAGATGTCAGTAATTTTTTGCCAAATGTGTCGTTTGCTAGCACGGATAGAACGGACTCTTTCAAGTAATTCTTGAAAATAATCTTGTCCAAGTAGGGTGCTTCCTTGTTTTAGACGCTCATCGTCCATCGCAAATCCTTTAATCATATATTCTTTTAAGACAGAGGTGGCCCATTGTCTAAAGCGTGTCGCTTTTTTTGGAGTTTACCCGGTAGCCGACGGAAATAATGGCGTCGAGGTTGTAAAAGCTGGTCATATAATTTTTATTATCTTGGGCAGTTATTTCCATTTTGGAAACAACTGAATCTTTTAATAATTCGCCCTCATTAAAAATATTGGATAAATGCTTAGATATCGCCGGTATGCCTATATCAAACAGTGCTGCCATCTGTTTTTGAGTCATCCAAAGGGTTTCATCCTTCACTAATACATCAGCGATGACTTCATGATCATCTGTTTCATACATGATAAATTTTGATTGTTTTAGTTCCATTGTTTGTCGCCTTTCCTAAATGTTATAAATCTACTTCTAACTTCACCGCTTTACCAATCATTTGAGCGGGATTGTGTTCGTTAATGAGATAAGGTGCGTATTCTTCGTTCACAGTTTCTAGTAGAATATAGTCATCGAGCTTACGGACGCGTTTAAGGGTCACTTCTTTAGTATCTTTTAAAAGAACCGCAGCGATATCGCCGTTTTTTACTGTTGATTGTTCTTTGACTAAGACAAAGCCTCCTTTAGGAATCTTTGGTGCCATAGCGTCGTCTTTTACTTTGATATAAAATAAATTTCCTGATGGAAGAGAAGCCTTTAGTGTCTCGCGATATTCACAAATATTTTCTTTTGCGGTAATAGATGACGAGCAAAGGATGGGACCAAGGACCGGTAAAAGAAGAGTGTCTTCTGAATTGGGGACTTGTTCAAAGAAAGTATTCATCGATACACGAAAGTAATCAGCTAATAAAATAACCCGGTCCATCGTAGGGTAGTTGGCCCCTCTTTCCCACGATGAAACAGTTGTTTTACTAATATTTAACGCTTTAGCTAAATCTTCTTGCGTCATTTGGTTCTTTTTCCTTAAGTGTTTAATGATATCTTTAAATTCCATCTTATTTCCTCCTTTTTCTCAATTATATCGAAAAACTCTTCTATAATAAACTGTTAATCCGTATTTTTATAAAATAAAATAATATAAAAACATAAAAAATGTATTTAAATGATTGAAAATGAATCAGCAAGAGTGAAGCGTGCTATAATATAGAAAAGAAACAGTTTGTTATAATAAAACAAAAAGAAGGTGTTGCTATGAAAAGGCTACTCATTGGTGTAGTGCGTTTATATCAAACACTCATCTCCCCGTTATTAGGCCCAAGTTGTCGGTATCGGCCGACTTGTTCAAGTTATATGATTGATGCGATCAATCGTCACGGGGCGCTTAAAGGATTAGTGATGGGAATCGCCCGGATTTTAAGGTGTCATCCTTTTGCTAAGGGTGGGTTTGACCCGGTGCCGGATCATTTTACGTTAAAGCGTTATGAAAAAAGATGACGGGTTTTGTAGAGAAATGGTATACTATAAGGGTATGACAGTTTAAGAGAAAGGAGTGTGTCGATGTGGTAAATTGGCTGAGTGGTTTGTTTACGCTCGAGGTACTTGTCCAAGTGTTAGACCTGCTCCTCGTATGGTTTATTATTTATAAAGTGTTACTTTACTTTAGAGGAACTCAAGCGATTAACCTGTTAAAAGGCGTAGCTATCATTATTGGGGCTAAGTTTTTAAGTTCGGTGACAGGGCTTGTGACCATTGATTGGCTGTTAGGTCAAGTCATTTCTTGGGGTGTGGTGGCACTGATTGTTTTATTCCAACCGGAATTACGTAAAGCGTTAGAGATGATGGGACGGAATTTATTTAGAAATAAACGTCTCACCCGTAACCCAAGCGAACAACTGATTGAAGATTTACAAAAGGCTATTTTATATATGTCCCGGCGTAAAATTGGCGCCCTTATTGTAATTGAAGATGAGGATCCAATGCAACAATACATTCATACTGGAACCCAGATGAATTCAGAAATTAGTGACCAATTGTTAATTAACATCTTTATTCCTAACACCCCTCTTCATGACGGGGCGGTGATTATTTCTGACTTTAAAATTGCGGCAGCAGCGTGTTATTTACCTCTATCTAAAAGTGATATGATTCCTAAAGAATTAGGAACAAGACACCGAGCAGCCATTGGATTAGGGGAAGTATCTGACGCTTTGGTCATTATCGTCTCGGAAGAAACTGGAGCGATTAGTTTAGTTAAAGAAGAATTATTACACCGAGATGTTTCGAGAGACGAACTGCATTCTTTACTAGAAGATTACTTAGTGGTAGATGAAGATGAAAAACAACAAGCAAGTGGATTGAAAGGTGTTTTACAAACATTGACTTCTACTTTTACATCCAGAGGTGATCATAATGGATAAGAAAGTATTTAATAACGTTTGGGCGATTCGCCTGATTTCCCTATTATCGGCTATCTTGTTAGTCGCTTTTGTGCAAACCGAAAACTACGGCGCTCGAAGAGATGCGACTCAATCGGCGAGTTTAGAAGCGAGTGAGACGATTTCTAACGTGCCCGTTTTATTAGGTGAACATTCTCAAGATGTTTTTGTAAGTGGTCTGCCTGAAACGGTAACAGTTAAAATTAGTGGACCTCGTAATTTAATTAGTCAAATTACGGCTGATAATTTCCGAGTGGAAGCTCAAGGATTAAACGACTTAGAACCCGGATCCCATACGATTCGTCTCGTGGCCGTTGGTTTACCAGAAAAAATAACGGGAACAGTTACCCCATCAAGGGCAGTGGTTGATGTGGACCATAAAGAAACATTAACACTACCGATTGAATATGAAGTAAGCCAAAATGCGATTGCTAAAGGTTATGCATTACAAGATGTGCAAATCAACCCAGCGGAAGTGGTTTTAACGGGCCGTTCGGAAACAATCCAACAAGTCCACGATGCGACGATTGTGATTAATCCCGAGGCACCCATTAGTAAAAATGTTAAACAAATTTACGCGTTACAAATTCGTGATGAAGCAGGGCAATTACTCGATGTGAATGCCGATGTTTACGAAGTGACGGCTACGATTACCGTTGAAAAGACGAACAATGAGTTACCTTTAACTGTTGTTCCTCAAGGTGAACAAGAAGGGTACCTTTATCAATACCGTTTATTAGACGGTGTCACGATGACCGTTGACGGTGACCCTCAAGTGATCAACCAATTAGGCGCTTTGGAAGTTTATGTTGATGTAACCGACATAACAAAAACACAAACGGTGACAGGTTATATTCAAGAAGTTCCTGGCCTAACCCTTCCTACCTCTCAAGTTGAAGTGGAAGTGACCGTCGTCTCAAGGAACGACGAAAGTGTCTCTTCAGAAAGTGAAACCTCTGTTTCTGAAAGCAAAAAAGAAGAGGCCGAGTTAGATGAAGAAAAGCCAGAAGAACAATTAAAAGAAGAAGAAAATCAAGAAGAATCAATAACATCGCATGAATAATGAAGACGATGTGAAGGAGAAATGTAAATGACTAAATATTTTGGTACAGATGGTGTACGTGGCGTGGCAAACGTAGAGTTAACGCCGGAGTTAGCCTTTAAATTAGGACGTTTTGGAGGATATGTGTTGCAACAACACTCTCCCGATATTGAACATCCTCGTGTCATTGTCGGCCGCGATACACGCATTTCCGGTCAATTACTTGAAACCTCTTTAATTTCCGGACTGTTATCTGTTGGTATTGAAGTAATGCAAGTAGGCATTATCCCGACACCAGGGATTGCTTATTTAACTCGCACCCAAGGAGCAGCGGCGGGAGTTATGATCAGTGCTTCTCATAACCCAGCTTTAGATAACGGTATTAAGTTTTTTGGAGCCGATGGGTTTAAATTATCCGACGATCAAGAAGCAGAAATCGAAGCCCTCCTTAATAGCGACACCGATGATTTGCCTCGACCAAGTACTGACGGCTTAGGAACGGTGGATGATTTCCCGGAAGGAAGCATTAAATACTTACAGTTTTTACAATCAACCATTGCAGAAGATTTAACGGATTTAAGAGTCTGTTTAGACGGGGCTAACGGAGCGACATCGCCTTTAATTAGTCAACTATTTGCAGATTTAGATACGGATTTTTATACAATGGGTGACCGTCCAAACGGATTAAATATTAATGATGGGGTTGGTTCAACTCACCCGGAAGCATTACAAGAATTTGTTAAAGAACAAGAAGCAGCTTTAGGATTAGCCTTTGACGGCGACGGTGACCGTGTTATTGCGGTAGACGAAAAGGGTAACTTAGTCGATGGAGATCATATTTTATATATTTGCGGTAAATATTTAAAAGACCGCGGTATGTTAAAAGACGACACCATCGTCGCTACAGTGATGAGTAACTTAGGCTTCCATAAAGTTTTAGAAAAAGAAGGTATGACGGCGATTACAGCGGACGTAGGAGACCGTTATGTCGTGGAACAGATGCGCCAAGGAAACTATGTTTTAGGTGGCGAGCAGTCCGGACATATTGTCTTTTTAAATCATAATACAACTGGAGACGGCTTATTAACCGGACTTCAATTGATGGCTGTTATGAAAGCTACAGGTAAACCATTATCGGAGTTAGCCGCTGAAATTGAAGAATATCCACAAGAACTGGTTAACGTTCGCGTTCGTGACAAGTATACTGTCATGGATGAACCGGAAGTTCAAGCGGTTATTCGTGAAGTAGAAGAAGAAATGAATGGCGAAGGACGTATTTTAGTTCGACCAAGTGGAACAGAGCCTTTATTACGTGTTATGGCTGAAGCATCCACTCCGGACCGAGTGATTAATTACGTCAACAAAATTGCTGATGTCATTCGTGATGTCCGTGGTATTGAAGACTAATGAAGAGTTTAAGTAAGAAACAACAAACGCTTTTGTGGCTCGAAAGGGCTCCAAAAGCGTTATTTCAATGCATTCATTGCCAAAGGGAACTTCATGTTACCCAAGACGGTAGTTTAAAGTGCCAAAATAATCATACCTTTAATTTAGCGAAACAAGGTTATTACTTTTTAAGTAAAGTCAGTGGAGATGATAGTTACGATGCTGAACTCTTTAAAGCTCGTCGCCGGATTATTACGAAAAGTGGCTTTTACACTCCTCTTCATCAAGCACTCCAGCCTCTTTTAAAGTCGGCTCGAGTCATTTTTGATGCTGGTAGTGGCGAAGGCAGTCACTTAGCTTGTCTTTTAGTAGAAGATCAATATGGTTTAGCCTTTGATTTGTCTAAAAGTGGCGTTCAACTAGCAACAGACTACAACTTAAAGCAATTTAACGCGGTAGCGGATTTAACCCATTTACCTTTACAAGACCAATCTGTGGACGTTATTTTGTCGATTTTGTCTCCGTCTAATTACGACGAGTTTAAGCGAGTCGGTAAACGCCTCATTAAAGTGGTTCCTAATGAAGGTTACTTACAAGAAATAAGGCAGATTATGTACCAAAAAGGATGGTTAAAAACCAACCGCTATTCCAATGAAGATGTGTTAAAAGTATTTAAAGAACATATATCCCAGTATGACACATTAACGGTGAAAAAAACGGTGTCGTTGACGCCGGATCAATTAAAGGACTTAGTGCAAATGACGCCGTTAACTTGGCAGTTGACGACAGAACAACGCCATGAATTAATAGATGAATTACTGAAAGCATCGGTCATGACGTTAGATGTGACCATTTTAATAACAACATAATAAAAAGCAGGAAACTTTCGAGTGTTTCCTGCTTTTTTAGTGAATTAATCTAAGTCAACGAGACGTGCTTTTTTCACTTCTTCAATATTTTGTGTTCCTGCTAATTGCATGACGCGTTTTAAATCTTTTTCGAAGTATTCAAACACGGAACGAACGCCTTTCCAACCACCTAAGGCTAAGCCGTATAATACCGGACGACCTAAGGCAACGATATCGGCACCACTTGCGAGAGCTTTAAAGATATGCTCACCACGACGAACTCCACTGTCAAAGACAATTGGCACTTTTCCTGCGACAGCTGTTGATACTTCTTCTAACATTTCAAAAGAACTTGGTGCGCCGTCTAATTGACGTCCACCGTGGTTAGAAACCCAAATACCATCAGCGCCAGCACCGATAGCTGCCAGGGCGTCTTCTGCACATTGGACTCCTTTAACAAAGACTGGTAAATCCGTATGATCTTTAATGAATTTAATGTCTTCTAAGTTAATTTTTTGTTTTGATTGAGCATAAACGTTATTTAAAGACATGTTTAAACCAGCGTTTTCCATATAGTTTGAAACTAACGGCATACCGAATGGGTAGATGAATTTGTTTTTGTCATCGCGATCACGGTTACCTGAAATGGTTGCGTCAGCGGTTAAAATAATGGCTGAAGCGCCTGTGTTTTTCGCTTCGTCTAAAATTTCACGGTTTAATTGGTCATTTTTACTCATGTAAATTTGGAACCAACGTGGGTTATCTTGTAGCCCTTCGTCAATTTCTTCAAAGGTTGCACCAGAGTATGCAGAAATAGACATTAACGATCCACCGAACTCGCGAATACCACGCGCTGTTCCAGCTTCTTTTGACTCGTGAGCTAATCCGTGAGCTGCGATAGGAGCCATAATGAATGGAACTTTTAATTCGTGTTCAAAGATTTTAGTGTCTGTTTCTGGAAACTCTACGTCAGCTACTACGCGAGGGATAATCCCTTTTTTGTTCCATGCTGAAATGTTACGTTCTAACGTAAACTCGTCTCCCGATCCTCCAGTAATATAATGATATCCACCGTGAGGGACGATCGCTTCAGCTTCAATCGCTAAATCGTACGTGTTAACAATTTCTAAGTCCTTAACCTCTGTTGGGGCGTTGTAATTCGTTGACATATGATCAATCCTTTCTAAATTAAAACATTACATTAAAAACTGCACTAAAAACGGGACAGCAGGTGCTAAAAGAACCACTGCTAGACCTGTAACAATGATGGATAAACCAGCCATTGAGCCTTGAATTTCTCCCATTTGAATTGCTTTAGAAGTTCCTACCGCGTGAGCAGAGGTTCCTAAGGCAATCCCTTGAGCGACGGGGTCGGTAATTTTGAAAGCTTTAAGGATGGTGTCACCAATGGTTGCGCCGATCACGCCGGTAAAGACAACGATCGCGACAGTTAACGGAACAATACCACCCGTTGACTCAGCAACACCAATCGCAATGGCGGTTGTGATGGATTTAGGATAGAGTGTCGCAAACATTTCTGGGGTCCAATTAAAGAGTAAAGCAAAACCAAAGACCATTAAGGTGTGGAATAAAACGCCGACAATAATTCCTGTTAAAATGGCTGGGTAATAACTCTTTAAATAAACAAAGTTCTTCTCCAACTTAATTCCTAAAGCAACTGTTGCCGGGGTGACAAAAAGTCCAATATATTGACCTCCAGACTGATATTGCTCATAAGGTACATCTAGCACTAAAAGTAAGATAATAATTAAAATGGCTGAGATGAGTAGGGGGTTGAAAAAGGATCGCACAATTTCAATCGGAATACGGGATTGAAGTTGTACCACAAGTAAAAAGGTGGCGAGAGTTAAAACAATCCAAAAGAATGGACTTAAAAGCAATGCATTAATCATGTTGATCCTCCTTATCTTTAGTTAGGGCTTGGACAATGACGCCAGAGACACCCATTAATAAAGCAATCGTTACGATCATGGCGATTAATAATTGCCACCACACATCACCTAAAATGTGGAACGTTGTAATTAATCCCACGCCAGCTGGAATAAAGAACACTAACATATTATCAGTTAGCCATGACCCTACTTCTTCCACTTGTTCCATTTTGATAAAATTAAAATGGAGCGCCAGGAACAATAGAATCATTCCAATTACGGAACCTGGAATTAATACAATTGGTGCGATAATCAAAGAAACGACCTCACCGAGTAACACGAACAACAATATCCAAAATAATTGTGTAATGAGCTTCATTACGCTACCTCCATTGGTTTTAGAAAACGCTTTCACTTATTTCATAAACTTATAATATCATATTATTTTTAAAAATCTACAAAAATTGTCATATAAGAATCGTTATTAGAAAGGATTGATTCAAAAGAGAAAGACAGATTCCCATGAATCTGCCTTTTGAGTGATTATTTACTTAATTTACTTGCTGCAGCTTGATCTAATAAAATAGTGACGTTTGGGTGGTTTTGTAAAATACTTGCTGGGACTTCGTTAGTCACAGGACCTTCGATCATTGCTTTGACTGCATCAGCTTTTCCTTCGCCAAAAGCCATTAAAACAATTTCTTTAGCATCCATAATGGAAGCAATACCCATACTAAAGGCTTGAGTAGGTACATCCTCAACAGAGTCAAAGAAACGTTTATTAGCATTAATCGTTTCGTCAGTTAAATCCGCTAAGACTGTGCGTTGTTCAAAGTCTGTTCCCGGTTCGTTAAAGCCGATATGTCCGTTAGAACCCAGACCTAACAATTGTAGATCAACTGGATGATCCGCTAAAATTTGGTTATAGGCTTTAATTTCGCCTTCAACGTCTTCATTCGTTCCATCTGGCAAGAAAGTTTCTTTAAAAGGTTTATGATTGAAAATTTTTTCTTGCATATAGTAACGATAACTTTGTGGGTGATCACCCGCTAAGCCGTAATACTCATCTAAGTTAACGGACGTTGCGTTAGAAAAGTCTAAGTCTGAAGCGACTAATTTTTCATAAAGAGGCTCGGGAGTTGATCCTGTTGCCAAACCAAAGACGCTCGCGCCATTTTCAAGGGCTTCTTTGAAGATCTCAAAGGCTTTTTGTGAGGCTTGGTCGGCCGTGTCAAACGTCAATACTTTCATTTTATCACCTTCCATATAATTATAGGTTAGTTATATTTTATCACACCTTTTTGTGAAGCGCTTGTCATAAGTGAAAAAAATACTTATTCTTTTCAAAAAATGATACACTAGAAGTACCAAAAGAAAGGAGATGCGACGATGGCTCAATACCTTCAAGCTAAGTATGTTGTATTGCCCGACGCAGTGCTAGAAGATGGCTGTTTAGTTGTCGAAGATGGAAAGATTGCCCAAATACTCACAAAAGTGCCCGACGGAGTCCCAGTGACTGAGTATTCTAACGGTATTATCGCCCCGGGATTGGTGGATGTTCACATTCACGGATATAAAGGTCACGATGTGATGGATTTAAATGCTGATGGTGTAGAGGAAATGGCGGCTCATTTACCTGAAACCGGCGTTACTTCTTGGTTACCAACGACTCTAACGGCAGGGACAGAGTCTTTAAATGAAGCGGTTCAAGCGGTTAAAGAAGCGGTGGATGCTCCCGGAGCTAAAATTCAAGGTATCTTTTTAGAAGGACCTTATTTTACAACGCCTTATAAAGGAGCGCAAAATCCTTCTTATATGTCGGACCCTAACATTGATCAGTTGCGCAAGTGGCAGGAGTTAAGTGGCGGTATCGTCAAAAAGATTGCGATCGCTCCGGAACGAGAAGGAGTCGAACCCTTTACGAAAGAAGCCACTGAAATGGGTGTTCACGTTAGTCTTGCCCACAGTGATGCGACTTATGAAGAAGCAAAGAAAGCTGTCGAAGCCGGTGCGGATACCTTTATCCACACCTTTAACGGTATGCGCGGGCTCCATCACCGTGAACCGGGGATGGTAGGCGCTGCGATGAGCCTAGACGAAGCTTACGCAGAAGTCATTGCTGACGGCCACCACGTTCATCCGGTTTGTATTGATCTATTAATGAGATTAAAAGGGGAAGACCGTTTAGTCCTCATTACAGATTGTATGCGTGCAGGAGGACTGGGGGAAGGAACTTCTTCCTTAGGTGAGTTTGAAGTCATCGTTAAAGATGGAACGGCACGCTTGAAAGATTCAGGTAATTTAGCCGGTTCTATTTTAACGTTAGATCAAGCGGTTCGGAATGTAGCTCAGTGGGGCATTGCGACACCTTTTGAAGCGCTACGGATGGCTAGCCAAACACCAGCTGAATCCGTTGGCATTGATGATGTGTGCGGTTCGATTCAACTCGGGCGAGCAGCCGACTTAGCAGTATTTGATGCAAATACTTTAGATCTTTTAGCAACTTATATCGATGGAAACACTGTATTTACAAAATAATATTTAGAGGTGGAAAGATGGAAAAAGTATATTCTGGTCGTATTAAAGATATTTTAAAAGATAAAGAAGGTAACGTATTTTTATACTTTAAAGATCAAGTTGCTGATGAGCAAGGAATGAGCGAAGTGGACACTGTCGCTGAAGTGGTTGACTGGGAAGGAGCCGGCGAGTCGCGTTTAAAAAGTTCGATTTACTTTTTCAACTTATTAGATAAAATTGGCGTTCCTCATCACTTTATTGAAGCGGATTTAGATGAGCGTTTAATGAAGGTGAAGCCAGCCACTGTTTTTGGTCACGGGACCGAAGTCTTTGCTCGTCATCGTGCCATGGGAACGTTTTATCGCCGTTTTGATAAGTATTTACGCCGTGGTGAAGAGTTAAAACAATGTGCGGTAGAAGTTAAAGTAAAAGACCCTTACCGTGAAAAAGCGATTATCGCTCTGGGTGTCGCGGAAGCTTTAGGTATTTTCACGAAAGAAGAGTACAACGCCATTGAAGAGATTGCTTTAAAAGTCGCTCAAGCCGTTAAAGAAGATTTAGCTCAGTACGATTTAGAGCTCTATGATATTAAATTAGAAATGGGACGGCTAGAAGACGGAACTGTTGCGGTGATTGATGAGATTGCTGGAGAAGATATGCGTGTGTTTAAAGGACCACAATTTGTCCCAGCGGATCAATTAGTTAAACATTTAGGCTTATAAGTCAACATAAAAAATCCACTCCTTTTTAAAAAGAATATAGTGACCCCAAAAAGTTAGACTAGATTTTATGAAGAGTTACCCCAATAATGGGTAGCTCTTTTTTGTGTTTCTGAAAGATTCAATAAAGATATAAAACTTAAGTTGCTTCAAGGTGACCAATTTCGCAAAAACAGAGGAGCTGCTAATTGACCTAACCAAAACATCTCATCAGACATCCAGGCTTGTCAAGAGAAAGAGCGAAGCGGCTCTTGATAAGTCTGGATGGTTTGTGAAACCATTGAGGTTAGGTGATTTACGACATGTTTAGGCACTTAAAAGTAATTGTTGTTGTCTGTATTC
>NZ_FNEL01000048.1 GCF_900100125.1 Dolosicoccus paucivorans
TGTTACGTAAGCTATCCCACGTCTTATCGTAACGCTTGCGCCAACGTTGGACATTTTGACGGCTTGTGCCATAACGACGGGCTGCTTTGGCGTTATTATCATATTTTTCCGCATACTCAACAACTTTTTGCCTATATCGCATTTCTTCTGTTATAATTGACTTCATGGGGAGCTTCCTTTCACACTATTGTTTTTTATTCGTTAAATATAGTGTACCAGAAGCTCCTCTTTTTTTTATGTTTTCGTGTCACATATGTATGATACCCTTACATAAGTAGAATGGTTCTAAATGACTACTCATCTTTTTGCTTTGTCATAATGACTGGACCGTCTTTAGTAATCGCAATAGAATGTTCATATTGAGCACATAAAGATCCATCAATAGTACGAGCTGTCCAACCATTGTCATCCATTTGCATTTGCCAGTCTCCAGTAGTAATCATCGGTTCAATAGTAATAGTCATTCCTTCTCTTAAACGTTGACCTTTACCTTTGATACCGTAGTGCGGAACTCCTGGTGCTTCGTGAATGGACGGACCAATACCGTGACCAATAAAGTCGCGAACGACACCGTAGCCTAATCCTTCCGCATAGGTTTGAATCGCATGTCCAATATCGCCAATGCGGTTACCTACCGTCGCTTGTTCAATTCCTTTATATAGCGCTTCTTTAGTTACTTCCATTAATTTTTCTACTTCTGGTGTTGGCTCTCCCACAACATAGCTCCAGCAACTATCAGAAATAGCGCCGTCTAAATCAATACAAAAGTCTACTTTAACTAAATCGCCACTTTTTAGAACGTAGTCGGATGGAAATCCGTGACAAATTTCATCATTTAAACTAATACACGTTGCGTATTCATAACCTTCATAGCCAATTTGCGCCGCTACACCGCCGGCTTTTTCGATTTCTTTTTGAACAAATTGGTCAATGGCATTCGTTGTAATGCCAGGTTTAATAAAGTCTCTTAACTTTTCATGAATGGAAGCAAGTAAAGCTCCTGATTCTTTCATTAATTCAATTTCACGATCTGATTTAAGTGTTACAATCACTACATCTCTCTCCTTTTTAATTTCCAGTTAGCTGAATATAAGCAGCTAACGGTTGATCTTTTTGTTTATAAATAAAATACTCAGTTATGTTGTCTGTTTCTTGGACGTCAATGGTTACTTGATCATCAGCCATCAATTCTTGGCTATATTTAATGTCAATTTGTTGAATGCCTTCTAAGTTTTGACCGCGTTGTTTTGCATCGTCTAGAGCCCAACGTAAATAAATCAAATTATTGACGTGGTTATTGACATCAATATCGCCATCTTCAATGACCGGCTCGAACTGATACCCTACCTGCTCTTGTGGCTTAGCATTTAGTTGAGGCAATGTTCTTTTATATTCGGGATCAATGACGTCCTTTAAGCTCTTTTGAATAGCATTTAATCGCACTAAACGTCTTGTTCGAAGATCAATCGCCACAAATTGCGTCGTCATCGTTGCGATCCGTTCATCGTGTTGAAAATACTCATAGAAACGTTGAATAAAAAAGCGATTCGCTTGTGTGACGCGAGTCGTAACCGTTACTTCAGCCGTCGCATCAAAGGAGCCTTCTTTACACAATTGGTTTTGGGTAATGACCCAAGATTGATTCGGCTCTAAAAACTCCTGGTTCAATTGTTGCCTTAAATATTGATCGTGCTTGGATGAGGTTTGAATACCCCACCCTACAAAACGAGAAAATAATTGATCACAGTTTAAACCTTCATCAATTGGATAAACCGCTTGGTATAAAGTCAATGTCTCCATCTTTAAAAGCTCCCTTCAATATCTATTAGTTTAACATATTCAAACAAAAGAAGTGATTCGATTGGCTCCATCTAAAAAACCATAAGTAGTTCAAACTACTTATGGCTGACTTTAATGAGCTTCTTTAGTTAATAATTGATAACGATCGTTGAAAAATTCGCGGTAAGCTAAATAAGTCGCTGTAAAACTCGCTAACCCCGTTGTCGAAATAAGCATAAAGGAGACCATAATTTGATAAAGAATGGCTTTAGCCGGGTCCACTCCCGCAAACATTAATCCTGACATCATTCCTGGTAAACTAACTAGCCCGACTGTTTTAACACTATCAATGGTTGGTTGCATGCCCCCTTGAATAGCTAATCTTAAAATATCACTCGAAGCTGTTTTAGGCTTTGCTCCTAAAGCGAGCATTTCAACGACTGACTGACGGCGATCAGTGAACAGTTGATTTAAATTACGATAAGCCAATCCAATCGCATTCATCGCGTTACCGGCAATCATCCCGGTAATCGGCACCATTTGAGAAGGTGTAAATTGAATGGAACCTGAAAAGACTAAGACGCATAAAGTAACAGTTGTTGCTAGAGCGATCGCAACAAGGGAATATTGAAAGGAGCGGTTAATTCCTTTGCCTCGTTGACCATCGTTCCAGGCGGCGTTAAAGACTATGACCGCAATCATCCCTAAAGTCGCCCACCCTTTATTTAAACCAAAAATATAAGAAAGGACATACCCGACGACAGTTAATTGGATAATAGCGCGAATGACAGTAATAATAATATCTTTTTCAAGGCCAAGCTTTTCTTTATAGGAAATAAAGATACCAATGAGCACTAATAGAAAAGTAATGGACAAGGTCATTGGGGATACAGTTAAACTATTCATTGTCATCCTCCTTTGATTGGTCAAGTGCTTGAATATTAAACACGCGATCGGTCAATGCTTGTTCTTCTTCTAAGTGACTGATCATTAAAATCGTTGTATCGTGTTCGGATTGATAGTCTGCCAGCCATTTCCACATTGCTTCTCGTGTGGGTTTATCTAAAGCACTCGTCACTTCATCTAACAGTAAAATATCTGGAGTAAATTGAACGTTACGAATTAAGGCTACCCGTTGCTTTTCTCCTCCGGATAACGTATCAATAGACTTATCTAAAAAGCTCTTATTTAGCCCCACATTTTGAAGGGTTTGGATGGCCCGGTCTTCATTAAAGGCTTGATCGCGAATATCATAAGGGAATTTCAAATTATCGCGAACTGTTCGACCGAATAGTTGAGGGGATTGAACTGTATAGGTGATGGCTTGGCGCAGTTCAATCGGATCATATTTTGTTACCGATTTTCCTTTATATAAAATATCTCCTTCAGTGGTTAAATTGGTATCAAGAAGTTCGACAATCCCTTTCAAAAGGGTACTTTTACCAGTTCCTGAAGGACCAGTGATCGCTACAAACTCTCCTTTTTGGATGGCTAAATTAATATTATGAACAAGGGTTTTATCTTTTGCTTTAACGCTGTAGTTTTTAATGTTTAATAATGGTTCAGCCACATTCGTTCCTCCTTAATCATTGAATCAATTTAGAACCATTATAACAAAACCAATCGTGGAGTGCCTGGTTTTTGCTTAAATAAAAAAGCACCACGCTAAAGCGCAGTGCTTAAAAGAATTCTCATTTATTAGCGAGTTCTTTGTAAGAAGAAAGAAACTACCGCAATTAAAATGATCGCACCAATGATGGACGGAATAACAGCAAATCCGCCGACCACTGGCCCGAAGCGGAAGAATTGTCCACCGATCCAGCTTCCTAAAAAGCCAGCAATAATATTACCAATAATACCACCTGGAATGTCTTTACCCATGATTGCGCCTGCTGCCCAACCGATAAGACCTCCAACAATTAATGTCCAAATCATGATGTACACCTCTTTTTCATAATAAATTTAGTTTATTTCTAAACTACTTCTATTATATCGAAAACCCCGATATCTGGCTAGTTAAAGCCCTTGTGATTGATTCGTTAACGCATGGTGACGAATTCTTCTGATCCTGTTGGGTGAATCGCGACGACGGAATCTAAGTCTGCTTTAGTAGCGCCCATCTTAATGGCTACGCCAAAACCTTGAATCATTTCGTCCACCCCTTCACCGATACCGTGAAGACCGATGACTTTTTCATCTTCGCCTAAAGTGACGAGTTTAAATTTATTTCGTTCACGGCCGCCACCCACTGACGCATACATTGAAAAGAATAAATTCGTATAAACTTTAATTTGATCTTCGCTGTATTTTGCGATGGCTTCTTCTTCAGATAAGCCGATGGTTCCAATCGCTGGATGGCTGAAAATAACCGTTGGAATGTTTGTATAGTCAATGGCTGACGTTGGAGCGTTATTAAATAAATATTCCGCTGTTTGACGTCCTGCACGAATTGCCACTGGAGTTAGCGCAATGGGTTGAGCGACATCTCCTACCGCATAAATATTTTCTTCATGGGTTTGATGACCCTCTACTAAATCAATAAAGCCCTTGTTGTCTAATTGTACTTTTGTATTTTCTAAGCCAATGTTTTCTGTGTTTAAATCTCGACCAATGGCTGCTATGACTCGGTCAACCACTCGTTCAACTTCACCGTTAACGATCACTTCAATTTGATCGCCTTTTTGGCGTAGTTCATCGATATGATGGTGAGTTAACAATTCAATGCCTTGTTTTTCCATCATCGGCATTAATTCATCAGATAACATATGGTCAAAGCTACGTAAAACTCGCTCACTGCGAATAGATAAGGTTGTTTTGACACCTAAAGCGGCTAAAGCACCTCCCAGCTCCACCGCAATGTATCCTGAACCGATAATTAAGACACTCTCAGGTAACGTCTCCCAATTAAAGAAATCATCAGAATTATCTGCTAATTCTCCGCCTGGAATAGGTAGTGGACGAGGACGGCCGCCGGTGGCGATCATCATATAGTTTGTGCTGTAAGTTTTACCATCTACGCTAATTTCGTGAGGGTTTTCAATGTAACCTTTTCCTTCAATGACTTCAACGCCATTTTTGTCAAAGCGAGTCGTGTAGCTGCCCCTTGAGCGTGAGACGTAGCCATCCCTTGATTCTAAAAATTTTTGATAATCAAAAGAAATGTCTCCAACATTAAAGCCGTAACTTGAGCTATAGTTGTGAATTGCTTCGGCTACTCGTGCAGCATACCACGTTGCTTTTTTAGGAACACATCCGCGGTTAACACAAGTTCCTCCTAGTAAATCTTCTTCAATAACGGCCACTTTTGCCCCATATTCAGCAGCACGGTTGGCAGTTGCAATCCCGCCACTTCCGCCACCTAATACAATTAAATCGTAATCATATTGAGTCATCTTGTTCATCCTTTCTTATTTTTTCTTTGTTTTTTAGAGCGTTTTTTCCCTTTATTTTTACGGTGTTTATGTTTTGTTTTATTCTTTTTCTTTCGGCGAACTTGATCTGCTCCTTCAATTTGACCTTCGTAAAGAGCTTGGGCTTCTAAGGCAATTCCTTCGGGTTGCAGTAAGTCTTGTAAATCTTTTAATTCTTGTTCATTAACTAAAGAGATGACTTGACCTTTTTTGCCGCTTCGCCCTGTTCGTCCGGAACGGTGTAAGTAACTATCACTCGTACGAGGTTTATTAAAGTGAATAATAAACGGCAAATCGCCAATATCTAATCCTCTAGCGGCTACGTCGGTCGTTAGTAAAAAAGTCACTTGACCTGAATGAATTAAGCGCATGGCCAGTTCGCGCTCTTGTTTACTTAAATCCGAATGAAGAGCCGCCACAGGAATCCCGTGGTGAACGAGTTTGGCCGCTGTCTTTTCCAGTTCATGAACTTGATCAAAAAAGACCATGCCTTTCATTCCATCAATATGAGCGAGACGTCTTAAAGCGTCAGACTTTTTACGGTTAGGCGTTAAAACATATTGGTGTTTAATCGCTAAATCGTGATGGGTTTGTTCCGGTTGAATTAATTCCCCTTCTTTTTGAGCGATTTGACGAAGTGTGTCGTTTAACGTGGCACTAATCCAAATCTTTTGCACATCGCGCATCAAGCGTTTAGTTATTTTAGCCATACTTTGACGATGTTCAGGATTCATTAAATAATCTGCCTCATCAAAGACAATGGTTTTGACTAAATGAAACTTTAATTTACTTGATTTTTCAGCTAATTCGTTTAAACGTCCCGGGGTTGCGATAATGATTTCCGGTTTCGCTTTTAATGCATCTACTTGACGCTTGAAGTTGGCTCCGCCGAGTAAAATTTGGCCTTTTAAATTTAATGGCGTCGCCCATAAATTAACTACATCCCCTAATTGGCTAACCAATTCTTGGCTTGGGGCAATAATTAATAATTGAAGCCCTTTTTGTGGTTGAATCTCTTCGAGTAGGGGACATAAATAAGCTAAGGTCTTGCCTGTTCCTGTAGGCGAGGTAGCGACAATATTTTTGCCTTCTTTTATAGGTTGATATAGTTCTTCTTGAATGGGAGTCATTGCTTGATACCCTTGTTGCTTCCAAATAGGTTCAAGGGCTTTAAGGAGTTGTTGTGTCATTGCCTTCACTTCTTTCTTGTCTTTATTTACAATACCACGAATGGGTAGGATGGTTAATTATTTTGCTTTAACCATTAAAAAAGGTTGGCTGAGCCAACCTAATTGTTTATTTTAATGTGTCTTCAGACACGTTGCTTAAATATTGATCTGCTTGGGCGATAACTGATTTAAAGGTATCCTCTTCAAAAGGTGATAAAAGGTTTGCTTCTTCCACTAATTGAAGGAAAGGCTTTGTACCTCCTTTTTGACAAAGAGCTAAATAGTCATCCCACGCCTTAGGATCTTTTTGAATAATGGCTCGGTTCCAAAATTGTAACGCCACCACTTGAGCTAAAGTGTAGTCAATGTAATAAAATGGTGCAGTAAAAATGTGTAGTTGTTGGAACCAAAAGCCACCTTGTTGTAAAAATTCATTTTCATGATACTCTTTGTGAGGTAAATACTCACGTTCTAACTGGCGCCACAATTCACGACGCTCTTTTGGTGTTAAGGCCGGATTTTCGTAGACTTCATGTTGGAAGTGATCCACTAATACTCCGTAAGGTAAAAATTGCACCGCATCACTTAAGTGAGCGAATTTATATTTATTAGCGCCGTCACCAAAGAATTGTTCCATCCAAGGCCAAGCGAAAAACTCCATACTCATCGAATGAATCTCAGCACCATCATGACTTGGCCAAACGGCTTCAGGCGTCTTAATCCAACGAGATTCATACACTTGGAATGCGTGCCCTACCTCGTGTGTTAATACGTCCACGTCTCCCGACGTTCCATTAAAGTTAGAAAAAATAAATGGCGATTGATAGTTTGGAATATAAGTACAGTAGCCACCACCATCTTTACCTGGTTTGGCTACTAAATCAAGTAAGTTCTTTTCTACCATAAAGTCAATAAACTCGCCAGTTTCTTTCGACATTTCATGGTACATATTAACACCAGTTTGTAAGATATCCTCTGCACTACCAATAGGGGTTGCGTTACCCGTTGGGAAGGTGAGGAACCAATCATAGTGTTGCATTGGTTCAATATTTAAACGTTCTTGTTGACGTTTGTATAACTTCTGGGCAACTGGGACGACATGGTCTAAAACATATTGACGGTACTGGGCCACTTCTTTTGGTCCGTAACCTACTCGACCTTGACGTAAATAACCAATGGGGACAAAGTTTTCAAAACCTAAGGCTTGCGCCATTTCATGACGAACTTTTACTAACTTGTCGTAAATTTCATCAAATTCATCTTGGTGTTCTTCATAAAAACCTAAAATTAACTGAGATACTTCTTTTCGCACCGAACGATCGGTGGATTCTAAAAAAGCACCTAAACTAAATAAGTTATAGTTTTTTTCTTGATACTCTAATTCCGCTGACGCGCGTAATTTACCGTATTCCGTTGAAAGACGGTTCTCTTCTTGAAGTAAAGGGATAATTTTAGGATCATTTAACTTCAATTGATTCTCCGCATAAGTGAAGAAAGTGCTTGGTAGTACTTCTTCTAATTCTTTACGGTAAGGTGAATCGATGACGGCTTGATAGTAGTCCGCTAACCAGTCATTAATGATGGGACTTTGTTCGTTCCAAAAATCTTGTTCCTGTTCATGGAACCAGTCTTTTGTATTAACACTGTGGCGAATACTGATCAAAGTTCTTTGAGTGTCGATTTCATTGGTTAATTTTTGAATCTTTTCAACCCCTGTCATGACCTCATCAAAGTTCTTAGCTTCTTTAATTTGCATAATACTTTGATCAAACTCACGTTTCATTAACTCTAAATCGGGACGTTCATAGACATAATCTTCAAATTTCATTTCGAATGCTCCCTTCTTGTTATTGAAAATTATAACAAATTAGTCAAACAATGTATCTACCTAGTTATATCTTTTTTATAATCCTTATCTTATTTTTTAAGCGTCATATCAAACTCTTCTAAATATCTATCACAAATTGCCTTTTCTTTTTATTTAACTAAAAATAAGTCTATTCAACACTAATAGTGTAATATATAGATGTTGGAAAAAATGTATTTATAAAATAAATGACTTAAATTTGTAGAAAAGGAATAAGATAAATAATGGAAGATATTTCAAAAAGACTAGTAGACAAAAGTATTGAAGCATTTCTTATGGGATTAGAGTTATATAACAAACCAACTATTAAATATCGAATTGAAGGATTTAGCTTCTTTATTTGTAATGCGTGGGAATTGATGTTAAAAGCAGAGTTAATTAATCGGAATGAAAACATTTATTATTCAAACAATCCGGATAGAACAATTTCTCTAAGTAAAACAATTGAGAAAGTTTATTCAGATAGACATACAAGAATTCGTTTGAATTTAGAAAAAATAGTTGATTTAAGAAACATTAGCACACACTATATAACAGAAGATTATGAAGTTAAATATGCTCCACTTTTTCAGGCATGTGTACTTAACTTTACAAATGAAATTAATCGATTCCATCAAATCGATATTACAACCTATATCCCTCAAAATTTCTTGACGTTATCAGCACACTATGAACCACTAAGTAATGAGCAAATCAAAATGAAGTACTCTCCTCAAATTGCAGAAAAAATGATCAAGCAGTTTAATGAAATAGATGTTTTATCTGACGAATATAACTCTTCTAAATTCTCTATTGATATCAAGCAAAATTTATACATTACTAAAAAAAGAAAAGAGGCAGACTTTGTTGTCAGTATAGCTAGGGGGTCTGACACCTCTGTAGAAATTGTCAAAGATATAAAAGATCCCTCAGATACTCATAAGTACTCCTTTAATAGCGTAATCACAGCCGTCCAAGAAAGATTAACAAGGAGAAACATAAGATTAGATTACAAGAACGGCTTCAACTCTTACGTCCTTAATGAGTTTATAAAATTCTATGATATTAAATTAGAATCTAAATACACCTATAAACATAAAATAGGCAAAGAGTTGCGTTATACATATTCACAGCAATTTATAGAATTTATTATAGAAGAAATCAAAAAGAATCCTGTAAATTTTGTGGACAGTTTAAAAGAAGGAAATAAAAAAAGATAACCCCAGGCACATAGGAATGCTCAGCAATACATTTTAGTATAGCCTACCCCATTTTGGGACCCAGCGTTCATCCTTCACGAGTTATCTTTAATTTAACTATACAAGATAACCTTATGTAGCGCAAGGATATAGTTGCTTACTTAAAAGTATTTTATAAAACACTTTTAAATAGAACTTTTTCTCTAAATAATATTCATTTTCTTGTTTATGACAAATCAATTTAAATTCGTTATAATGAATAGTTGCAAGAACAATCGTTCGCTTATTCTACAGGAAAGGAGTCTTTTCATGGTTCAATCTAACTTATCTCGCTTAGAAATTAAAGCGAAAATTGAAGATAAATTAACCACTTTACCAACCCTTCCCGGTTGTTACATGATGCGGGACCAACAGGGCGAAATTATTTATATCGGTAAAGCTAAAAATTTACGTAATCGGGTGCGTTCTTATTTTAGAGGAGCTCATGATTCTAAAACAACAAAACTAGTCTCCCAAATTTATGATTTCGAATTTATTGTCACTAATAGCGACAAAGAAGCGTTAATTTTAGAAATTAACTTAATTCAAAAATATAAACCCGTCTATAATATTCGTCTAAAGGACGGCACAATGTACCCTTATTTAAAAATTACCAATGAGCGGGATCCCCAACTCATTATTACTAACCATGTAGCAAAAGACGGTGATACTTACTTTGGGCCTTTTCCTAACGTCTATGCTGCAACTCAAACCCAACAGTTGCTTCAAAAAGCCTACCCTTTAAGACGGTGCAGTAAAAATGAAACAAGAGCTTGTTTTTATTATCATTTAAAACAATGTATCGGACCATGTGATCATGTGGTGCCTAAAGAAGAATACGACGCGCAAATTGCTCGGATTAAGCGCTTCTTTAACGGTGAAACAGAAGAAATAAAAGAAGATTTAAAACAAAAAATGATGCAAGCATCAGAACAATTAGACTTTGAACGGGCAGCTGATTACCGCGACCAAATCGACTACATCCAAACGACGGTAGAACGTCAACACATTATGAGTCAAGATTATGATAATATGGATGTTTTTGGTTACACATTAGATCGCGGGTACATGTCAATTCAAGTCTTTATGTTACGTCAAGGATCCATCTTAAAGCGCGAAGCAGCTATTTACCCAGCTTACCAAGATCCAGAAGACGAAATTACTTCCTTTATTGCTCGCTTTTATAAAGAACAAAACCATCTACTACCTAAAACTATTCTTGTCCCGAGTGATGTGGATCATGAAGTATTAGAAGCTGTACTAGAAATTGAAGTAACGACTCCACTAAGGGGTAAAAAGCGTAATATGTTAGAGCTTTGCGAAACGAATAGTCGCCTTGCTTTAGAGCAAAAATTCCAATTAATGACTTTAAATGAAGAAAAAACAACTCTAGCAACCCAAGAATTAGCTGACTTTTTAAATATTCCAAGTGCTGATTATATTGAATCTTTCGACCACTCCAACATTTTTGGGAGTCACTCTGTATCTGGAATGGTGGTCTACCGTAACGGTCAGCCAGACAAAAAATCCTACCGTAAATTTAGAATTCAATCTGTTAAAGGCAGTGACGAATTTGGCCACACTCAAGAAGTCATTCGACGCCGTTACACCCGTCTTTTAAGGGAAAAGCAACCTCTTCCCGATCTTATTTTAATGGACGGAGGTATTATTCAAGTCCGAGCCGCAAGAGATGTCTTAGAAAACGAACTCGGCCTTTCAATTCCTGTCGCCGGGATGGTCAAAGATGACCGTCACCGTACAGCCGCTTTACTAGACGGATATACAGAAGAGTTAGTGGATATGGATCGTAAAAGTAAAGCGTTCCATCTTGTACAGCGAGTGCAAGAAGAAGTTCACCGCTATGCTATTAGCTACCACCGACAAGTACGTAGTAAAGCAACCTTTGCTTCTGAACTTGACGTCATTCCAGGAGTAGGTAAAATTACTCGCAATAAGTTGTTAAAGCACTTTAAGTCTCTTAAACGGATTAAAGAAGCGAGTGTAGAAGAAATAACAAAGTTAGGTATTCCTTCCACAGCGGCCAATAATATTGTGTCCCATTTAAATCAACCTACTAAAGAAACGACTTCTTAACCCTTAGCGGCCTTTACAGGTCGCTATTTTTTATATAAAAAAGTCGAGGACAAAGCCTCGACTCGATGGAAGAAAGTTAAATTTATTGTTGACGTTCGATATAGTCGTCTAAGTCTGTCTTAATGTTACTTACAGTTGGTCCGTAAATGACTTGCACTGATTTACCTTGCTGCATAATTCCAGCTGCGCCTGTTGCACGTAAAACCGTTTGATCGACTTTAGCTGGATCATTGACAGTTACACGTAAGCGTGTTGCACAGTTAGTATATTCATCTAAGTTATCTAATCCACCTAGACCTTGAAGAATTTTGCTTGAACGCTCATCTTCAGCTGACCCTGCTGAACTTGCAGCAACACCTTCTTCTTTTTTGTTCATACCAATACTTTCACGGTATTCATCTTTTGTATGAAGACGAGATTCTTCAGTTCCAGCTTCACGTCCTGGCGTTTTAAGATCGAATTTAACAATCGCCCAACGGAAGATGAAGTAATATAAAGCCGCATAAACAACAATTGGAATGAGTAAGTTCATCCAATGAGTTTGCGATTGGCCTGGTAAAATACCATACAGTAGGAAATCAATAAACCCACCTGAGAAAGTAACTCCAACTCCGGCGTTTAATAATTGAGCTACGATCACTGCTAAACCAGCTAAAATACCATGCACTCCAAAGTATAAGAACGGTGAAGCAAATAAAATTGAGAACTCTAAAGGTTCTGTAATTCCTGTTAAAATCGTCGTTAATGAAGAAGAAGTTAATAACCCACGAACATCTTCTTTACGATCTTCATGAGCAGTATGATACATCGCTAAAGCAGCTGCTGGGAATCCACCGATCATAAATGGATACATAAACGAGAAGTAACGAGCAGCCATCGGGCTAATCACTTCACCAGCACGTAATTGCGCAAAAACAATGTTTTGAGCTCCTTGGACTACTTGACCAGCCACTGTTTCTACTCCACCAAGGGCTGTTTGCCAAAACGGTAAATAGAAAACGTGGTGTAATCCAAACGGAATTAAAATACGGTAAACATACCCGTAGAAGAATCCACCTAACAGACCAGCTTGTCCGATCCACTCACCTAATGTAGCAATACCGGATCCGATAAACGGCCAAACAAAGGCAAAAATAATTCCTAATACAACACCAGCGACTGCTGAAATAATTGGCACAAAGTGCGTTCCTGCAAAGAATGATAACGCATCAATGAAACGGATACGGTAATATTTGTTATGTAACCAAGCAACAACAAAACCAATAATAATACCACCGAACACACCCATATTTAAAGTGTTTTCAATACCTAAGCTGTTGGTTATTAATCCGTTAATTTGTGACAAAGCTTCAATATCGCCAAAGTACATCAGCGTACTTGCGATCGTACGATACATGACAAAGTAACCGACTACCGCCGATAAAGCAGCTACTTCTTTAGACGCTTTCGCAAACCCTAAAGCCACAGCTACCGCAAATAATAGCGGTAAGTTACCAAAAATAACATCTCCCGCGTCGGTCAAAATACTTAAAATACCGTGAAGAGCGGTCCCTTCACCTAAAATATTTTGCAATCCATAGCGGTTAACAAAGTCTTGTCCTGTAATGGACGCACCGATTCCTAGAAATAATCCAGCAATCGGAAGCAACGCGATAGGTAACATAAAGGTTCTACCAAAACGTTGCATCAAGTTAAAGAATTTATTATCCATATATATTCCTTTCTTTTAAACGACTTCTTCCATCGTAACCTTCATTATAACAAACTTTCTCCAAATAAATCGCTTACTTTTATTAAAGATAGATTGTAAAATTAATTGCGACAAACAAGAAAACCCATAACAGGTTCGTGTAAAATGTTAGTAACCACAAAAACACACACGGAGGACCTGTTATGAGCTACAAACATCTTACCATAGAAGACCGTTCAAAAATAGAAATACTTTATCATGAAGGCTATACAGCGAGTCAAATTGCTGAAGCCATCGGGCGTCACCGTTCGACGATTTATCGAGAACTCAAGCGTGTTAAGTCAACCTGTTACGATGCTCAATTGGCTCAAGATAATGCTTCTGAGCATCAATCTCTCAAAGGTCGTCGTCCTAAACATACGCCCGAGCTCAT
>NZ_FNEL01000089.1 GCF_900100125.1 Dolosicoccus paucivorans
CAATGGGGAGCAAATATTCGTAAGTTTTTTATTCGTATTTTCAATTAAGTATTAAAAAGTCCTTGGCCCTCACAAAACTAAGAGTGCTAAGGACATATTTTTAGACAAAATAAAAAGGCATGACCACCGTCATACCTTAAATGCATACACCCTACAGGAGTCGAACCTGTAACCTTCTGATTCGTAGTCAGACACTCTATCCAATTGAGCTAAGGGTGCAAAAAAAGTGCCGAGGACCGGAATCGAACCGGTACGGAGTGTAACCTCCGCAGGATTTTAAGTCCTGTGCGTCTGCCTGTTCCGCCACCCCGGCATAATGATATAGCTATCAATAATATTAAATTGTAGCAAAGCGGATTACGAGATTCGAACTCGCGACCCCCACCTTGGCAAGGTGGTGTTCTACCACTGAACTAAATCCGCAATGTAATGCCGGCTAAAGGACTTGAACCCTCGACCCTCTGATTACAAATCAGATGCTCTACCAACTGAGCTAAGCCGGCTATCTGCTTAACATTATAACCTATTCAGTTATAAGAAGCAATGGGTCATGTAGGAATCGAACCTACGACACTCTGATTAAAAGTCAGATGCTCTGCCGACTGAGCTAATGACCCCTCGTTCTTAACGACAAATATTATAATAAGCCATCTACAGATGAAAGTCAACCACTTTTTTAAAAAAATTTACTTTTTCGTAAAAAAACCCACAAAACCTCTTAAGATTGAAGTATAAATTGAATACCTTAGTAAAATTAGCTAATCTAAAAGAGAAAAGATAAAGGGAGGATATACTATGAAAAAAGATGTGGTTATTGTCGGTGCTTATCGAACAGCTATTGGCAATTTTGGTGGGGCATTTAAAGATGTTTCTGCTGTTGATTTGGGAACGACAGTCATTCAAGCTTTACTCAACAAAACAAAAGTTTCGCCACAACAAGTCGATGAAGTCATTATGGGAAACGTATTGCACGCAGGCCTTGGGCAAAATGTGGCACGTCAAATGGCGGTTCACGCGGGCATACCAGTTGAAAAAACAGCTCTAACAATCGATATGCTTTGTGGCTCAGGTTTAAAAGCAATCCAATTAGCGACGCAAAGTATCTTATTAGGAGATAGTGATATTATTATTGCCGGTGGTTCGGAAAATATGAGCCAAGCGGCGTACGTTATGCCTCAACACCGTTTTGGTCAACGAATGGGGAATGGTCAAATCATTGATACGATGATTCATGACGGTTTGACGGATGCTTTTAGTGGTGTTCATATGGGAGTTACCGCAGAAAATATTGCTCAAAAATATAATTTGTCGAGAAAAGAACAAGACGAATTTGCATTAAACAGTCAACAAAAAGCCGCTCAAGCGATCGCTGAAGGAAAGTTTAAAGATGAGATTGTTCCCGTGGAAGTCAAAGATCGCCGAGGAAATATAACAGTAGTGGATACTGATGAATATCCCCGTCCCAATGTAACGTTAGATGCTTTATCTTCTTTAAGACCAGCCTTTAAAAAAGATCAAGGAACGGTAACAGCAGGCAATGCTTCAGGAATTAATGATGGCGCGGCAGCCGTCATGTTAATGAGTCGTACGAAAGCTCAGGAGTTAAATTTACCTATTTTAGCCACCGTCGTCAGCTATGCCAGTTGCGGGGTAGATCCTCAACTGATGGGAACTGGACCGATTCCAGCTACCCAAAAAGCGTTGCAAAAAGCTCAGCTCACAATTGAAGATATGGATTTAATAGAAGGTAATGAAGCATTTGCGGCCCAATCTTTAAGTGTCATCAAAGAATTAAACATCGATCCAGATAAAATAAACGTTAACGGAGGAGCCATTGCTTTAGGTCATCCTATTGGAGCGAGCGGGGCACGTATTTTAGTCACGTTAATTCATGAAATGTCAAAACGAGACGTTAAATACGGTCTAGCTACCTTGTGTATTGGAGGCGGGCAAGGAATCTCTCTTATTATTGAACAATAATTCACTGAGTGGAGGCTGTGACATAAGTCGACAGTTTCTTTAGAAAAATAACCCCGTCAAAACATTTATTCATCATGTTTTGACGGGGTTTTGGTATAATTAAGTATCGAATTGAATGAATAAAAAAGGCAGGAGACCACAACCTCCTGCCTAAGACAATCCAGAAAGGACTATCTCTAATGAACGGACTTAAGTATACC
>NZ_FNEL01000026.1 GCF_900100125.1 Dolosicoccus paucivorans
AAAGGGATTCAGTACAAGAGAACACGCCCTTATTCGCCTTGGCAGAATGGTAAGGTAGAGCGTAGCCATCGAATTGACGACGAGCGCTTTTACCATCGTCGAATATTTACGTCAGAAGAAGCGTTATTTAAGGCGCATGCGCGTTATATTAACCGAAGTAATAATATCCATCGTAAAGTACTTAACTTTTTGAGTCCAAATGAAGTCGTGGCCCAATACTTTGAATCACAAAGTGCTTAATTTTTTCTGGGGGGCCGCGGTCCCCCAGAACCCCATTCAATTCTATTTATTTTGTACTAGAACTTTAAGTGTGTGTCACATATGTTTGACTACTCTAGACAGCAACTTCTTTTGTTTCTTCCGAAGAGCTTGCTTCTTCACTTGAAGCTTCTTCTACTTCTTGCTTTTCGGTTTCTTCTACAGACACTTCTGGTGTCGTTTCAACTTTAATCGCTTCTCCCGCCATAGGAGCAACTGATTCTGTTTCAACTGCTTGGTCTAATATTTCCTGAGAGGTTTCAGGTTCAGCCAGAGAACCTTGCACCTCGATTGAAATATCTTCTTGCGCCTGTACTGATAATAAATCAGGCTGCACGCCAAAAAAACAGTGTTGCTCCAATCAACACTGACGCCGTCCCTACTGAGAAGCGACGAATTGAGTATCTATTATGTACTTCTGGAAGTGGATTAAATCCATTTTTTCTCTTAGACATAAGTGTGTACCTTCCTTTTTAATTATTTGTAATGGTTATAATCTATAAAATTTTCAGCCTTTTAAACTTGGCTGTAAACTTTTCTTAGATGTCGGTGAGTTCAGTATAGCACAATGGAATATATTTGTAAAATAAACTTTTAACAACTCTCATAAACCTTTATATATCAAGGTTTGTATAAAATTAAATTTTGATAATAATGATTTTGAACTTTTACCTTGTGATTATATACGCCCTCTTTCACACCCTAGTTATTTGTAACCGTTACAAAAAGAGGGTTTTGGCGCATCAATTATGACTCGATTTCCCTCAAGATAATTCTTTACTACGACCATTCTTTTGCTTGTGAATTTGATTCAAAATTTTCTCCTTAAACTCTTATCAAACATGAAAGCGTTTCACTTTTATTTTTCACAAACGATGATAAACTATTGTTGTAAGAATTTATTTAAGGAGGAAAAAGAGATGATTACTTTTATTGTAGGTGTCGCTTTATTACTCGCCGGCTACTTTATTTACGGCCGATACGTAGAGCGAACCTTTAACCCTGACCCCATGCGACCGACCCCTGCGGAGACGTTAAGAGATGGGATTGACTATGTTCCGATGCCGAAATGGAAGAATGCGATTATTCAATTATTAAATATCGCCGGAACTGGTCCGATTTTTGGTCCCATCTTAGGTGCTTTATATGGTCCGGTTGGTTTTATTTGGATTGTGTTGGGGAATATTTTCGCGGGAGCGGTTCATGATTATATGATTGGAATGATTTCCATTCGTAACAATGGAGCTCATTTACCAGAATTAACCTCTACCTATTTAGGTAAAAATTGGAAACATTTAGTTAACTTATTTGCGACTCTTTTACTGTTATTAGTAGGAACAGTATTTGTTATTTCCCCAGCGAGCTTACTACAAGCTATTTTACCGGGGACCATTCCGTTAAAGATATTAATTATTGCTATTTTTATTTACTATATTATTTCAACGATTCTACCGATTGATAAAGCTTTAGGTAAAGTTTACCCATGGTTTGGAGCGATCTTAATCATTTCAACTTTAGCCATTGGAGTTAGAATGTTAATGGGTGCGGGTGGAGCACAAATGCAAGAACTAACCCTTGCGTCTTTTTCCTATCAACACCCGAATAATATTTCTATCTTCCCTGGTTTATTCTTTACGATTTCTTGTGGGGCCTTATCAGGATTTCATGCCACTCAAACACCCATGATTTCTCGTACGATGCGTACAGAAACGGAAGGTCGTTTCACTTTCTACGGCATGATGATTGCTGAAGGGGTGATTGCAATGATTTGGTTAGCTGTTTCCCTGGCAATTTACGATAAGATCGAATTAGCCAATACAATCGCTCAAGGAACGCCATCTTTAGTCGTTAACGAAGTGTCGGTCTTACTACTTGGCCAAACCATTGGTACCTTAGCAATTATTGGAGTGATCGTTTTACCTTTATCTTCAGGTTTATCTGCCTTTAGAGCCTTGCGTAATATTTTGGCGGATTACTTTAATATCCCTCAAGATACTTTAGCTAAGATTTTAATGGTGACATTACCTTTATATGTGGTGTCATTCTTCTTAACTTTTATCGACTTTAACATTATTTGGCGTTACTTCACTTGGGCTAACCAAGTGACAGCCGTTATTGCTCTACTTGTAGCGACTCGCTACTTATACTTAAAGAGCCGTAACTACTTAATGACCTTTATTCCGGCAATCTTTATGTTATTTGCGTGTGTCATTTACATTATGACCGCTGAGGAAGGGTTTCACTTCCCACCAAGCACTTTAGTTTACGGAATCGGTATTGCGATCTCTGTAGCAATGATTGTCGGTTACTGGATTAGTGGCCAAAAACAAAAAGCCGCTTTAACGCCGGATGATCCATTACTCCAGCGCTAAGCGACTTGTTAAAAAGATCCTTGCTCTTTTGGCAAGGGTCTTTTTTTTATTTACTTTTTTTATTGAGTGATTTAAACAAAATATCAACTGCTTGACGTCCTAAGGATTGAGCGTCCATATTTTTAAACGTCATAAAGCGACTGTTTTCATAAAGAGGGTTGTGATAGGAACTAAAACTATAAATAGGTAGCTGAACTCCAGACTCTAACATTTGCCATGCCACCCGTTGAGCTAATAATTCATCGGCAATGACTAAACTATCTACCCCGTCCCACCATGTAGGGGAGACTTCTTGATCAATCGTAAGCCCTAAGGTTACTTTTTCTTCTAGCCCAGCTTCTTTCATCGCTTTAGCGTAGCCTTCTTTACGGAAATTAACGAAGGTAAAATCTCCATCAGTTCCTAAATAACCAATTCGTTGATACCCTTTATCGATTAATTCTTTAGTGACTTCGTAGCCGGCCAGGTGGTTATCGTTATCCGCAAAGGCTTCACTATCGACTTCTGAATATCCAATAATGACATAAGGCATATTCGCTTGTCGGACGAATTGAATAATTTTGTCATTTTTGTTGGCATATAAAAAGATAATTCCGTCGACTTGCATACCGTAAACCATTTTGCGAACATGGTCTAAACGTTCTTCCACGGTATGCCCCATGGATAGTTGCAAGGCGTATTCTTTTCTAGAAGCGCGGTTATTAATTCCTCTTAAGACGGTTGGAAAGAATGGGTTTTGGTAGAAATTATCAGTTTCTGTCGGCAAAACAATCCCTAAGGCGTGAGCTTTCTTACTGGCTAAACGACGCGCATTAAGGTTAGGATAGTACCCGACTTCTTTCATAGCTTCTCTTACTTTTTGTTGTGTTTTTTTGGTAATGGCCGGGTGGTCTCCAATGACTCGCGACACGGTCGCTGGGGAGACCCCTGCTAATTTGGCCACATCTTTAATAGTTACTTTCATCGTTGCTTCCTCTCTTCAAGGCAATCTGTCTATTATTTATTATAATTGTTTTCCCTCATTTAAGAAAGCGTTTCCACTATTTGAATACGCTACTTTCCTTTATCTTAAAGGCATAGAGGACATCTGTCCATTGATTAGAAAAGACAAATAAAAGAAAAGAGTAAAACTTTTTCGTGCAAACGTTTGCATAACTGTTTCATTACCGATATAATAAACTCAACAATAAAAATATTAGGAGGTTAACTTATGGAGCGAGCAAGTGGTGTCTTGATGCACATTTCTTCCCTACCAAGTCCTTATGGGATTGGAAGCTTTGGTAAGGCCGCTTATGATTTTGTTGACTTTTTAGAAGAAACAAAACAATCTTATTGGCAAATCTTACCACTTACAACAACAAGTTACGGGGATTCTCCTTATCAGTCTTTTTCTGCTTTTGCAGGAAATACTCATTTTATCGATTTAGATAAACTCATTGAAGAGGGTTACTTAACACAAGATGACGTAAAAGACGTTCATTTTGGCGATGACTGCGAAAGTGTGGATTATGGATTAATTTTTAACGTCCGCCGTCCTTTACTTGAAAAAGCTGTCGAGAACTTTTTACAAATGTCACCCCCAGATGATTATTACACCTTTATCGAAACGAACTCTAAATGGTTATTGTCCTTTGCAGATTATATGACCATTAAAGAACAATTCGATTTAAAGCCGTGGTTTGAGTGGGATGAGGAAGTCAAACATTATAACGAGGAAGTGGTTGATCGTTACCGCAAGGAACACGCATCAACTTATTCTTTCCACTTAGTCATCCAATATTTCTTTAATAAACAGTGGATGGCAGTAAAAGATTACGCCAATGATAAAGGGATTCAAATTATTGGCGACTTACCAATCTACGTCGCCCACGACAGTGTGGAAATGTGGACATCCCCTGAATTATTTAAAGTGGATGAAGACAACAATTTATTGACTGTAGCAGGAACCCCACCGGATAACTTTAGTGACGACGGACAATTTTGGGGGAACCCCATTTATAACTGGGTTTATATGAAACAAACTGGCTACAAATGGTGGATTTGGCGTTTAGAAGAAAGTTTAAAACTTTACGATATTGTACGCATCGACCACTTTAGAGGGTTCGAATCTTTTTGGGAAGTACCCTTTGGCGATGAAACAGCCCGCAATGGTCAGTGGTCAAAAGGACCAGGCATCGATTTATTTAAGACTATTAAAGAAGAAATGGGCGAATTGCCAATTATCGCTGAAGATTTGGGCTTTATGACTGATGAAGTAAAAGCCATGCGCGAGTATACTGGATATCCAGGAATGGTTATCTTCCAATTCGGCTTTAATGGCTATGAAGATAGTACGGACCTACCTCACCACTACACTAAAAACTCTGTCGTCTATGTGGGAACCCACGATAACGATACGGGTCGCGGTTGGTATGAGAGTGCATCAAAGGTTCAACAAGATCAATTCGATCGCTATATGAACCGTCGCGAGGACGAACTCGTCACTCAAGCACAAAACCGCGGTATTGCTGCAAGCGTATGTGATACAGCGATCTATACGATGCAAGATCTACTTGATTTACCTGGCTGGAGCCGGATGAACAGTCCAAACACTATCGGCCAAAACTGGAAGTGGCGCATGAAAGACGGAGCGATTACACCAGATATTAAAGCATTTTTATTAGAACTGACGGAAACTTATTTCCGCGCACCAAAAGAATAATTTATAAAGGAGTTTATATTTACAATGGGACAATTAGAAGACATTATGCAACGCGAATTTGACCAATCGATTAAGGAAAGTTCAGATCAAGAACTCTATAAAGGGTTACTGGATTTAATTCAAGAAGTGGGTGGTAATTTACCAACCAACGACGCTAAAAAGAAAGTATATTACGTATCGGCAGAATTTTTAATTGGTAAATTATTATCTAACAACTTGTTAAACTTAGGTCTATATGACGAAGTTGAAAAAGAATTAAACGCTGTTGGTAAATCCATCGCCGACGTTGAGCAGGCGGAATTAGAGCCTTCACTAGGTAACGGTGGTTTAGGTCGTTTAGCGGCTTGTTTCTTAGACTCAATGGCTTCTCTTGGAATTAACGGCGACGGGGTTGGATTAAACTACCACTTCGGGTTATTCAAACAACTTATTAACGACTACCAACAAGCAGCTGTTCCAGATGAGTGGTTAACTCAAGAAACTTGGTTAAACAAATCATCAATTCAATTTGAAGTGCCGTTTCGTGACTTTACGTTAACATCGACTTTATATGATATTGATGTATATGGTTACGACCAAAACAAGAAAAACCGCCTACGTCTATTCGACTTAGATTCTGTTTCAGCGGATATTATCGAATCTAACTCAATTTTCTTTGATAAAACCAACATTAAAGAAAACTTGACCTTATTCTTATATCCAGATGACTCAGATCACCAAGGGCTATTATTACGTATTTACCAACAATACTTTATGGTATCTAACGCTGCTCAACTCATTTTACAAGAAGCAAAAGAGCGCGGAAGTAACTTACGCGACTTAGCTGATTATGCAGTCATTCAAATTAACGATACGCACCCTGCCTTCATTATTCCAGAATTAATTCGTTTATTAACAACTCAACACGGATTAACCTTTGAAGAAGCAGTTGAAGTCGTCAAATCAATCGTCGCCTTTACAAACCATACGATTTTAGCGGAAGCTTTAGAGAAATGGCCAATGGCTGATATTGACATGTTAATGCCTGAAATTGCAGGAATTATTCGTCAATTGGACCAACACGTTCGCGCTGAGTTCCCTGATAGTCCAGAAATCTTTATTATCGACCAAAACGATGTGGCTCATATGGCAAGTATGGCAATCCACTTTGGCTTTAGTACTAACGGGGTGGCTGCCCTTCATACACAAATTTTAAAAACAAGCGAGCTATCTCATTTCTACAAGCATTATCCAGAACGTTTCAACAACAAAACAAACGGAATTACCTTCCGTCGCTGGATTATGAACTGTAACCCAGAACTGGCTGAATTATTTGATGAGTTACTCGGCGAAGGTTGGCGTAAAGATCATGACTTACGTGGATTATTAAAGTATGAAGACGATAAAGAGATTCACGCCCGTCTTGCTGAATTAAAACAACACAACAAAGTCACTTTGAAGAAACGTTTAGAAAAAGATCAAGGTACTGTGATTAACGAAAACTCAATCATTGATATTCAAATTAAACGGTTCCATGAGTATAAGCGTCAACAAATGTTAATGCTTTACATTGTTCATAAATACTTTGATATTAAAAAAGGTAACATCCCTGCCACACCAATTACGATTCTATTCGGTGGTAAAGCAGCACCTGCTTATACTATTGCTCAAGATATTATGCATACCATCTCTCTTCTATCTAAATTAATTGAAGAAGATCCAGACGTGTCACCACACTTCCAAGTTGTGATGGTTGAAAACTACAACGTCTCTAAAGCAGAAGTGTTAATTCCGGCAGCGGATATTTCTGAACAAATTTCGCTAGCTTCTAAAGAAGCAAGTGGTACAGGTAATATGAAGTTCATGTTAAACGGTGCTTTAACGATTTGTACCTTTGACGGAGCAAACGTTGAAATTGCTGAACGTGTCGGCGGAGACAACATTTATACCTTTGGACGTAGCTCACAAGATATTGTTGAATTATACAACACAAACGGCTACCGCCCACAAGACTATTACTCTCGTCCTCGCATCAAACCGTTAGTTGACTTTATCGTTAGCGACGAAATGAAAAAACACGGAAACCGTGAACGCTTACACCGTCTACATAACGACATCTTATCAAAAGACTACTTCATGGCTTTAATTGACTTAGAAGAGTTCATCGACGTTAAAGAGTATATGTATGAACAATACGAAGATCAAGACAAGTGGATGAAACAAGTGGTCAATAACATCGCTCATGCTGGGTTCTTCTCATCAGATCGTACAATTTCTGATTACAACGAAGATATTTGGCATTTAGAAAGCGACCACTCAATTAATATGCGCTAAACTTTTTGATCCACTTAAGACACTATCCAAGGATTAAAAAGTAAACAGCTAAGCCCGGTTCATAGGAGCCGGGCTATTTGTATGCACAAAAAAACTAGAGCGCTTGGAGGCTCTAGTTTTATTTATTATGGTAAACGACCCGTACTTGCAGCATAAATGCGGTACCACTCTTCTTTAGATAAGTTGACCTCTAACCCCTTTGCGCTATGTCGAATTCGTTCTGGAGTCATTGAGCCGATAATCGGTTGAATATTGGCTGGATGTTTTAAGATCCATGCCATGACAATCGCTTCAAAGCTCGTTTGGTGATCAAAAGCAATCCCGCGAATGACATCAGTTAATCCTTTGTACTGAGGGTGATTCATAAAGAGTCCATCTTGCAAGTTCACTTGAAAAGGTGACCAAGCTTGCATTGTAATTTGTTCCCGCTGCATGTAGTCTAATAAGCCGTCTACATTGGTCGTTTGCTTAACCAGCGTCATATTCACTTCAATGCCTTGAGTGACTAACCCAGGGTGAGCGGGACCAAATTGAAGTTGGTTGATAACTAACGGGTGATCCATATAATGTTGAAGGGATTCTAATTGTTGCAGTGAGAAGTTGCTGACACCAAAGTAGCGAACTTTTCCTTCCTTATATAGTTCATTAAAGGTCTCAGCCACTTCGCTATAAGTCGTTAACTGATCAGGACGATGAATTAAAAACACATCTAAATAGTCCGTTTGTAAATCTTTTAAAATACCGTCAACAGCAGTTAAAATATAATCCTTTGACGAATTATAATACCCTTTACAAATACCTGCTTTAGATTGTAAGAAATATTGATCTCTTGACACACCTAGTCGCTTCATACTCTTAGCAAATTCTTTTTGACTCTCTCCTTTAGCATAAATATCTGCATGGTCAAAAAAGTTCATGCCTAAATCAAGGTTTGTTTGTAGCACTTCATCAATCACAAAAGGATCGTGACCAGCTAGGCGCATACAACCTTGAATTAAACGACTCGTTTTCAGATCGGTTTGGGGCAATTGAAACACGTGTTACCACTCCTAACTGCGGGTAATAAGCTCCTCGGTTTCAGCATCAAAAAAGTGTACTTTGTTCATATTAAAAGCCACTTCGACTAAATCATCTAAAGCGAACTGATCGCGGACGTTAACACGGGAGACAAATTCCACGCCTTCTTTTTCTAAGTAAATCATCGTCTCAGCGCCCGTTAATTCCACCACTTGCACACGTCCCGTCACATTTGCTTCAGGATCTAGTTCAAGAGCTAATTGTTCTGTTTGAATATGTTCTGGACGAATGCCTAAGACGATCTTTTTACCATTATACCCTTTTTCTTCTAAATTGCGACGATCAGGCTCAAAAACAGGTAATCTAAAGGCTGGGCCTTCTACGTAGCCATCGCGGTAAACCACGTCAAAAAAGTTCATCGCAGGTGACCCCATAAAGCTTGCCACAAACATATTGACCGGTTTGTCATAAACGTCTGTTGGTGTACCAATTTGTTGAATAAACCCATCGTTCATGACAACAATTCGTGAAGCTAACGTCATCGCTTCTGTTTGGTCGTGGGTTACGTAAATAGTCGTTGTATCTAAAGAGTTATGAAGTCTTGCGATTTCAGCACGCATTTGCACTCTTAACTTGGCATCTAAGTTGGATAAAGGCTCATCCATTAAGAATACCTTTGCGTCTCGCACAATAGCGCGTCCTAAAGCCACCCGTTGACGTTGCCCTCCAGATAATGCCGCCGGTTTACGTTCTAATAATTGGTCTAACCCTAAAACTTTGGCTGCATTTTCCACCTTTTCTTTAATAATTCCTTCGTCCATTTTACGAAGACGTAAGCCGTAAGCCATATTATCAAAGACCGTCATATGAGGATACAACGCGTAGTTTTGGAAAACCATCGCAATGTCGCGGTCCTTTGGCTCCACGTCGTTCATCACTTTACCATCAATAATTAATTCGCCTTTAGTAATTTCTTCTAAACCTGCAATCATACGTAGGGTGGTTGATTTACCGCATCCAGAAGGACCAACAAAGACAATAAATTCTTTATCTTCAATTTGCATATCAAAGTCCGTTACAGAATATTTTTCTGCGCCGGGATATTTTTTGTAAATATGCTCTAAATTAATCGAAACCATTCAAGCACTTCCTTTCAAATATCGAGTGTAGGATCAATATATTGATCATTAAAATGAGTTCGCCAATAAGAGGCTAGTAAATTTAAGACAAATAATAAACCATGAATAATAAAAAGAGCGGCTAAATTTTTAGTGAACCACCCACAAATAAAAGTAATAAAAGTGGGCAGTCCTAAACTATTTAATGTCATCACAAAGGCTTCTTTAACACTTTCAATGGTATACAGAGGACTTTTCTTCATTAAGGATAAAAAGAACGTCGATCCGGCTACTAATAAAAGTAAATTGATACTGATTAATAAGGAAACCATTGCTAGACTGACTAAACGTAATGGAAGAGCGTACTGTTCACTCCACTGCTTAGACAGCTCTTTTTTAAAGTCTGTTAGACTTTTTGCCTCGAGTAAAGTTTGTTTATTAGTATAGTGAGCTTGGATCATGGGTTTGTTAGGGTCTTTTAGTATAAATTCGTCTTGACCTAACCAAACAGCTAATAGGGAATCATCTAATTCGCCCGGCTTTTCGCCGCCGACTTTAATGAAATGATCTGACGTTTGATCTGTCTTTTCTTCGCCTTGTTGAAACTGTTGCCAAAGTCTATCGTCGATTTCTTCAAAGGCTAAAGAGCTATAAAAATCTAGCTGGCCCGGCATTTGTTTCGACAACTGTAACGTGGCCGGAATTAGTAGTAGCGCACTTAAAAAAAGTAGAATAAATAGACTTTGTAAGATGGACAAATAACGTCGGTATTTAAAAATACGCGTTGGCGATAAGCTCACCCAAAAGTAGTTAAAGGGAAAATATTGAATCAAACTTGCTCACTTCCTTAATACACATTATCCTTTCGTTCCTCCAGCCGTTAATCCTGCGACAAAGTGTTTTTGTAAGAGGAAGAAAAGTAAAGAAATCGGCACCGCAATTAAAATCGCTCCCGCCGCAAAGAAGGCCACCTTTTGGTTACGAACGTCGGTAATAAAAGTTTGTAACCCGACCGCAACAGTGTATGCATCTTGACTACGTAATAAGAATTTAGCTAACATGTAGTCTCCAAAAGGTCCCATAAAGGCCCATAAAGCTTGCACCGCAATCATCGGTCTAACAAGAGGTAGAATAATCTCCCAGAAACGGCGAATATGTCCGGCTCCGTCAATTTTAGCTGATTCGTCTAAATCAATCGGCACCGTATCAAAGTACCCCTTCATTAAGTAAGTATTCATTGGAATACCGCCACCAATATATAAAGCGGATAAGAACCAATAAGAGTTAATTGCACCGAGTAAAAAGGCCATGACGAAAAAGGCAGTTAAAGCAGCCATTGTTGGAACCATTTGAATAATTAAGAAAAACTTCAAACTTCCCTTACGTCCAATGAAGCGGTAACGGCTGTAAGCGTACCCTGCTAAAGTGACGACGATAACTTGAATCACCATGGTTGATAACGCAATAATTAACGTGTTTTTATACCACGTTAAATAAGGCGTTTCACTAAATAAACGTCTAAAGTTATCTAACGTCCATGAGGCGTTAAAGTCTAACTTAAAGGCCGTTGTATTCCCCGCTTGAAAGGCAGAACTGGCCGTAACGAGTAGAGGATAAATAATAATAATACTTAACAACACCATATAAGCATAAGTCAAAAAGCGTGCTAAGCGACGTTTGTTTTTTGCTGATCTGTAAGCCATAATTACTCTCCTCCCATATCAAAGGCATTGCTTTTCTTAAAGACAATGAGTGACACACTAATTACTAAAAAGGACACAATTAACGTCAAGGCAGCCGCAAGTGAGAATTGAGGTGAGGTTCCACTGGTTAACTTAAAGATCCACGAAATTAAAATATCCGTCGCTCCAGCTCCTCCACCGACACTTCCCGGACCTCCATCGTTAAAGAGGTAAATCATCGTGAAGTTGTTAAAGTTACCTGTATATTGGGTAATAAACACCGGTGCTGCTACCGCAATAATCGTTGGGAACGTAATGTCTTTAAATTGACGTAACGCGCCTGCTCCATCAATCCGAGCCGCTTCATATAAATCGTGAGGGATGGATTGTAAAATACTGGTCACCATAACGTAAATATATGGGAACCCGAGCCAGCCTTGAATTAAAATAATGGCTGTTTTCGTCCAAAATGGATTCGTCTTCCAAGCAATTCGACTAATACTTAAAAATGGAATGAACTTATTTAAAAACGGAATAACTTGTGTGTTAATGGCTCCAAAGGAGTCGTTAAACATGTTGGAAAAAGATAAAATGGTAATAAATGCCGGAACAGCCCAAGGAAGTAAGAAAATAACTCCAAAAATACGGCGTCCTTTAATAAATTCTTGGTTCGCTACAACAGCAGTTAAAATACCTAAAGTAATTTGAAGTGTTGTCGCTAGAATGGTCCAAATTAATGTCCAACTAAATACCGATAAGAAAGCATCTCTAAAGGTACTTAAGAAGAAAATGTTTTTAAAGTTTTCTAACCCGACCCAATTAAGCAATTTGGCAGGTGGCATATTTAAGAAACTGTAATCCACAAACGCCATAAAAACGGTAACGAGTACGGGGAAAATAATCGCAAAAGTCATACCGATATATGACGGAACGATGAGTAAATAAGCAAACCCATTTTCGTAAACGTTATTGAGTAGCTCTTGCAACTTTTGGTTAACAGGAATGCCTTCATTCCAAAAAGTTGCTACACGTTTAGCGTCATAAATATTAAAAGCATAAAAACCGATAAAAATTAACGTCACTAACAATTGAATTGAACCAAAAATCATCATAAATAATGAATGATCTTCAAAAGGAACTTGCCCTAAGGTCCATAAATTATATAACGCTTGATAACCAAAGTTCTTCATCTCTAAGCCAAATAATAAAGTAATGATTAAAAATAAAACCCCTTTAATCATTTGCTTATTGTAAATTTGACCTAACCCGGGAATAATGGATAACCCCATGGCTGTTGCAGGACTTCGGTGTGAAGGTTGTGTTTGTTGCATACCGACTCTCCCTTTCTAAACACTATGATAAAAAAGGAGCCGACTCATTCCAGCCGACTCCATTCGTTATGAATTAATATGCTTTTTGAGCAATCGCATCTTTAATTAATTGAACTGCATCGTTTGCTGCTTCTTCTGCTGATTTTGTTCCAGAAGTTGCATCAAACATTAAGCTTTCTGCTCCAACCCAAACTTCTGCCATTTGTGGAATGTTTGGCATTGGTACCGCGTTTTGGTAAACATCGATAACTGCTGCAGTTAATTCGTTATCATCTTGAGCCGCTTTTTCACGGGCAACTTGGTTCGCTGGGACTTCACCTAAGCGTTCGTAAAGTTTTGTTTGTTGTTCTTCAGAAGATACCCAATCTAAGAATTTTTGTGCTAATTCATCTTTTTGAGTATAGGCTGAAATAACCCAACCCTTACCGCCACCAAATGGTTGATATTCTTCACCGTTTGGTAGTGTAGGAATCTTAGCAACACCGTAGTTAACATTTTTCTCGTTGAAACCATTTGCTTCCCATGGTCCAGCGATAATTGCTGCTGTGTTACCATCAGCAAAAGATTGGTTAACAAAGTCTGGCGCACTTGATTTGTCTAACATACCTTGTGGCCAAGTTTCTTGATACCATTTTGTTGCATATTCAATCCCTTCAATGGCACCTGGTGTGTTTAAACCAATATCTTCTGGGTTTGTTCCGTTATCACCAAAGACATATCCACCGTAACCTGCTAGTAAACCGTATGAATGATAGAAGTCGGTCCAGTTTGCTAAGAAGCCGATGTTACGTCCTTCTTCTCCGTCAAACGCATATTTGTCGTCTTTTGCTAGGGCTTCTAACTCTTCAAACGTTTCAGGGGCTTTATCTAAAAGATCTTTATGGTAGTACATAACTAACGCTTCAATAACAGCGGGTGCACCAAAAATTTGACCTTCTGCTGTTACTTGTTGAATGTCTGTTTCGTCATAATTAGCTTCTTCTAGTAATTGAACTGGTTTAATTTGACCTGTCATTCCTAAACCACCAATACGGTCGTAAGGTGCAATCATGACGTCTGCTCCCGTACCTGCTGGACCGTCTAAAGTGATCCCTTCAAGTACTTCGAACATATCTTTATCCCAAACTTCAACTTTGACGTTATTTTCTTTCTCGAATTCTTCGATATTTTCAATAACGTAATCATATACTCCCGCTGCAGAGACGATTAATGTTTCTTCTGCGTGAGCTACTTGACTAAAGCCTAACCCAGCTGATAGAACACTTGATAGTGCTAAAGCTGCCGTTGTTAAACCTGTTAATAATTTCTTCATTGACATACGCTCCTTCATATAAATTGACTTGGTTTTTTGAAAACGTTTTCATTACAGCTTTATTATCTTACATTTTGTTCCATTTTGCAAGCCTTTTCATAAACTATTTTCATTTTCTTATTGCGAGACTTTAACAAGAATTGGTTCATCGATCATTTCAATGCGCCCATTGCGGACAGTAAATGATTGATCGTTAATTAAGTTTGTATGCTCTCCGTCAGAAAGTGGTGTTTTAATCGGTTGATCCGTTTGTTGTAAGTTAAAGTGCCCGACAACGAGTAATTCTTCGTCAACGGTTTTAAATTGTGTGGTGACTGTTTGTGTTTCATCATCGGCTGTCACAGTATAAATCGAGTTATCAATGGGGATGATAGTTTTGTGTAAGTGCGCTAAGCGGCTCATCAATGGACTTAAATCCTTCTCCCATTGCCAGTTGATTTGATCTGGATCGAATAAACTAGGGGTATGATCACTTTGAACTTCTTGACCGTTATAAATTAACACCGCCCCTTTTTGTAAATAGTTAAAAGCTGTCCAATGTATTAAATCGCGCTCATGAGTAATGCGGCTGGCGATGCGATTACGGTCATGATTTTCTAAGTGGTGCATTTTAACATAATTACTTGGATACAAAACATCCTGTTGATTAATATGATGAATGTAATAGCTTAATGGTTGATCACCATCTAAATAAGCTTCTAAAGCTTCACTGACGTCATAGTCATAGGTTAAATCAAAAGCTTCATAACACTCGCTGTCACTTAAAGCCGTTAAACCGTTGCCACGTAACGTACGAATAAAGTTAGGTTCAATGGATTCTGCTAACCAAATAAAGTCTGGCTTAATTTGTTGCACTCGCTGTCTTGCTTGTCGCCAAAAGTCTAATGGCACTAAAGGTGCTACGTCACATCGGAAGCCATCGACGATTTGCGCCAATATTCAATGGTTTCTAATTGATGGTTCCATAACTCTTTTTGGTTATAATCTAAATCGATCACGTCATACCAATCGCCTACTCGGTTACCAAAGTCCCCATTAGGCTTTTTGTAGAACCAATCGGGATGATGTTTCACTAAATAAGAATCGGGAGACGTGTGGTTAAAGACAATACCAATCATTACTTTTAACCCTTTATCGTGAGCTGCCTTGATAAGTTCTTTAAAGTCTTCTAGCGTTCCGTGACGCGGGTCAATTTCACGGTAATTACTAATCGCATAAGGCGAACCAATGGTTCCTTTTTTATTGACTTCACCATTTGGATAAAACGGTAAAAACCAAATCACATCGGTTCCTAAAGCTTGGATGCGATCTAAATCTTCTTGAACCGCTTTAAACGTTCCTTCTTGGCTGTAGTTACGTGTGAAAATACTGTAAATATTTAAGTTACGTAAAGTTAAGGGGGTATCTTGTGCCATAAATAATCGCTCCTTTAAATAATAGGTACTATGTTTATTTTAGTAAAATCCCTTTGAAAAAATAAAAAACCTATCGTTTTTTGTAAACGACAGGTTCAAACATTTAATCCATTCGTGGTTTAGCACCATCTGGAATTGGCGAAATAAACGTTTCACCACGAACTGCAATCAGTTCATCTTGAGCTTTTTTGACCAGTTCAGGATCATTAATAAAACTTCTAGCGGCTCTGGCCATGACGTCAGACGCCTTAAACATTCCTTTCATTGCCATTGATGACTTGCCTTGGGCTACTTCTTGCCACGAGTGAGCAGTAGTTCCTATCGCAAAACAAGCTGTAGTTATTTGAGCGGTTGGCACCACATTCGAACAATCTCCTACATCCGAAGAACCCATGATCGTTTCAGAAGAATGTTGATAGTCCAGTATCTTATCATAAAGAATATGATTCTTTAGATAATTTAATTCATCAGCCTTGTTTTGTGCAAAGCCAAGGGTTATTTCACTTTCAATGTTTTCTTCAGAGAAAGTCTTTCTAAATTTCTTAGCATAGTTTATCTCTTCTTCAGTGAATTCCACCGGTCCTTCTTCTAGGAAAGCCTTGTAGAGCTCTTTTTCTACAATAGAGTTCGGGATGACGTTAGAACACGCTTTATCAAAAATAATTTCCGGTTCCGTTTCGGTCATTAACCCTGCACCTTCAACAATTTTCTCAAATCGCTCATAGAGCCGTTTAACATGCTCAGTATCTTTTGAACGAATTAAATAAATTCCTTCAGCATAAGGCTGCACGACGTTAGGCGACTCGGAACCTGGATCGGTAATAGAGTAGTGAATTCTTTCAAAGTCTTGCATATGTTCTCTTAGAAATTGAACTCCAATGTTAACAAGTTCCAGTCCATCCAGTGCAGATCTTCCTAGATGAGGAGTCATAGCTGCGTGGGATCCTCTTCCTTTAAAGCGAACATAAACTTGGGTGTTCGCTTGAAGGGATCCGGTAAAAATGGCGTTCCCATTAAAAGGATGCCAAGTCATCGCAATGTCGACTGCATCAAAACAACCTGCTTTAGCCATAAAAGCTTTACCACTTCCGCCTTCTTCTGCAGGACAGCCAAAGTACACAACCTTTCCATCCAGATTATTTTCATCCAAATAATCTTTTAACTTTAGCGCAGCACCAATTGATGCGGTACCAAGTAATTGGTGCCCGCAGCCGTGACCACAAGCACCTTTTACTTTTTCTTTTCTTTCTGCTAGATCTTCTACTTGAGAAAGGCCAGATAGCGCATCAAATTCGCCTAAAAACCCCATCGATACGCCGCCCTCTCCTCTTTCATATTCCGCAGAAAATGCTGTAGGTAGGTCCGCTAAATTTTCATTTATTTTAAATCCATACTTTTTTAATAGTTCTTTTTGAGCCTTTGCAGACTTATGTTCTTTCCACTTAATTTCCGCATACTCCCAAATTTCTTCGGCCAGTTCAACTAATTCCTTATTATATCTATCCATCTTGTTCTCCTTCCTATGTGATGACTTCTAACTTAGTCTTTTAAAAGTAATTTTGATGAAACAGCCGTTGCGATGATTCCAAAAATAGTCAGTCCAGCTGTTAGTAAGAAAGCTGTTCCTGGTCCTTTAGTTAACACCATATTTAATATGAGGGGCATAATCGCAAAAGTGATTGCTGAGACGATTGAAAAAGAAATTGAATAGTTTCCTAAAGCGGAACTTTCAGAATCGGGGTCACAAATCTTTAGTAGTAATAGTCCCGTTAGAAATACTCCCGTACTCATTCCTAATGTAGCAATCATATGCTCAAACCAATCAACTTTGATGTATCTTTTACATAGGAATACTAATATACCCACTGTTCCGATAAATCCTAATACGACCATAACCATAATTGGAACAAAGTAAGTAAAAACAGTCTTTAAAGGAAGAGAAGCAACCGCTCCAATCACCGCAAATTCGGTCAACGGGCCTGTAATTTTTCCTTTAACGTTAGGATCAATTAAAAAGTCCAGGTTTAACTTTCGAATGATTCCCCAAATAATAAACATCACCAAAATACCATAAGCCCAAACAGAAATGGATTGCAATCCAGGGATACTATATTTCTTAGAAAGATCTAGAATTCCGTAAGCAATTAAACATCCGATAAAGATAATCGCAGCATGGAAAGTGACCGTATCCATTGAAGCTGATTTAGTTGTTTCTCGACCAAGGGATCCTTGTTTAGTGATATCTCTTTCATAACCAACTTTAACATCTTGAGGGATGTCGCCAGGCTCTTTAAGAACGGCCGTTTCTCCGTTTCTTGCTGCCCAGTTAATAAGAACCATCCCAATTAAAATACCGCCAACTAAACCGAAGGTAGCCATCGTAACTGCTACACCTTGAGCTGTCTCCCAATAAGGAATATTTAATTCACTTAACATATTTCCTAAAATTCCAGCAGTTCCGTGACCCCCTGTATAGCCGATACATAACTCCCAACCAAAGGTGTCGTATAGGTTTTGACCCATTCCTCTAAACAGTTCGTTTGTACCAAAACCGATCGCATTTTGAAGGTAATAAGTGGTAAACATAATGAAAAATAATGGCACCGCAGGTTTAAACTTATTAACAGCGCCTTTTCCGCCTAAATCTAGTCCAAGAGGCGTTGCGGTTACAACCGGTACAATTAAGATACCAGGAATAAGCGACCAGATCTGGATCCACTCTTCAGGAATTGGCAAAATTCCTAAACCAATAGGACCTAATAAAAGTAAAATAAATCCTCCGATGACACTAGCTGGAATAAAAGTTTCTTGGAAAACTTTCACCTTCGCTCTTAAAACAAACCCAATAAGTAAAAATAGTGCTAAAAAACAAATACTTTGAAATAAAGTGGTTAACATTGCTCCCGTCATTATTTCTCTCCTTTTTCTTTTTAATTTTTTCTAATAAGTATGATAATGTCGATCGATATAATTCGACAGCTTGCTTAATATTGTAATGACAATAAAGTACATTAATGCGACCATCATCCACATTTTTCCTGATTGGAAGTTACTTGAGATAATAATTTTACCTGCTTGAGTTAACTCCACTAATCCAATAACAGATAAAATGGATGTATCTTTTAGTGTAATGATCATTTGGTTTAAATAGGACGGCGTAATAATACGCAATGCTTGTGGCATAATGACATAACGCATTGTTTGCCAGTAAGTAAGTCCTGAACTATAGGCTGCTTCTGTTTGGCCTTTATCCACTGCTTGAATACCTGAACGGACGATTTCTCCTAAATAAGCCGACGCATTTAAAATTAAAGTAATGAGTCCTGCGACATAAGAAGATAATCTAAAATCAAAGGTTTGAGGTAAACCGAAGTAAATAAAGAAAGCTAAAACAATGAGCGGTACACCACGAATTAAATCAATGTATAACGTACTAATAGCTTTTAAGACCGTTGAATCAGAAGTACGCATCAAACCAATGAGTAATCCAAAGACCGTTGCGATTAAAATAGATAAAACGGTCATCCATAAGGTTGTACCTAACCCACTCAATAACGCTTTTCGATGGGTTTTAAAGAGGTCAACAAAGCTCGCTCCTTCAGCTTCATTTTTTTCTTTGGCCTCTCCTCCAAGGTTACGTTCGATAATCGCATCATATTCACCGGATTCTTTTAACTTCTTAAGGCCGTCGTTAAACATCTCGATTAACTCTGGGTTATTCCCTTTTAAAACAGCCATTCCGTACTCGTCAACTTCCATCTCCTCACCAATCATACGAACGGGAGCTCCTCCGACGTTAATCGCATAAGTCATTAAACTTCCGTCTTCAAACACCCCAACACTGTTTCCAGTTGCCACGTCTTCGTACATACTTGGACTATCTTCAAAAGTTGTAAGTGTATAGCCAAATTCCGGTTGCAACTCTTCAGCAACCATGGCACCGGACGTTCCATTTTTAATGGCGACGTTTTTACCTTTTAATTCTTTAGGGTCGTTAATGTCGCTGTCTTTATGGACACCAAACACTAACCCACTTTCAAAATACGGATCTGAAAAATCAAAGGTCTTTTTCCGCTCTTCGGTAATCGACATCGCCGCAATAATTCCATCGACTTGACCACTTTCAACGGCTAAAACCCCGGCACTAAAAGCTAACGGTCTAAATTCGACTTCAAATCCTTCTAATTCAGCAATGGCACCAATCAGCTCCAAGTCAATTCCTTCATAAGAGCCATCGGACTTTATCCGTCCAAAAGGTCCATCTGCAGCACCAACTGCGAGAATATATTTATCTTTTGCGTGAGTCGTTAATGGTTTATTAAAAATAATTCCTATAATGAGTTGTAAGCACATTAATCCAATGAATGCTTTTGCGATTCTTTTCAACATTTGCTTCCCTCCTAAAAATCAACTTAGTTATTATTATAAACTGATTAGATCTATCGTACAATTAGAAATTAACGTTTTAAATATCGTTAAATCCGATGTTTTTTTGTGCAAATAATTGTTACACTCATAGTCAAATACATTTAACCTTAAGGAGGAATCCACATGAAACCAGTCATTGGTATTACATCGGAAAAATATTCATTAAACTACACGCGCCTTAAAAACATTCCAGGCGAAGCGACTTGGCATGGTTTTACGAATGCGATGATTAAAGCGGGCGCTTTATCGGTTGCTTTACCTTTTAGTCATGTGGAAGAAGTAGAGCAATATGTTCATTTAATCGACGGATTAATTGTCACGGGAGGTCAAGACGTCTCTCCGTCATTGTACGGCGAAGAGCCTCACCCAAAACTAGGTGAATTGGATCCCGTTCGCGATGAGATGGAGTCGGCTTTAATTAAAGAAGCGGTTCGCCAAGGCAAGCCTGTTTTAGGAATTTGTCGGGGTCTACAGTTAATTAACGCGATTTACGGCGGAACGTTATATCAAGATCTGTCACAAAATCCCAACATCAACATTCAACATCGTCAAGAAACCACTCTTACTCTTCCATCTCACCATGTTAATATCGAACAGGATTCTTGGTTACATCCTGTTTTAGGCGATAAATTATTTGTGAATACAAGTCACCATCAGGCCATTAAAGATCTAGCATCTGACTTTAAAGCCATCGCCTATAGCGCAGGTGATCAAGTAATTGAAGCGATTGAACATAAAGAAGCGCCTATTTACGGCTTACAATGGCATCCAGAAATGTTACTTTTAGGAGACGACCACGCCAGTTTAGAACTATTTAGAGCCTTTGTTGCAAAATGTAAAAAATAAAAAAAGATAGCACTGTTTAAAGCGGTGCTATCTTTTTAATGTGAGTTATTCTTTTTCTGGAATGATCGCATAAACTTCTGCGGGGAATCCTGGTGCATCTTTAATATGAGGCACACCAATCCAAATTAAGCTTCCAACAGAAGGGACTTGATCTAAATTCGTCATCAATTCAATTTGATACTTGTCTTCAGCTAACCACCATAATTCGGCGTCTAAAAAGCCCGCTTTAGCTGCGTCAACCCCACTATCTGTATTGAGCGTTTCATGTCCAATGGCTGTTACGCCGCGAGTCCGACTTAAGTATTCTAAAGCAGGAATGGACCAGCCGGGTGTATGTTGAACCCCGTCTTCATCTTGGTTTTCAAAGGCTTTTGTATTATGGAAGTTTTTATACCAACCGCTCGAAAAAGCCACGAAACTTCCAGCTGGAATTTCGCCAAATTCTTCTTCCCAAGCTTTAATATCTTCTACCGTAACAGAGTAGCCCGGTGTTTCTTTTACTTTATCTTCTAAGTGGATAACATATAAGGGTAAGACACGTTCTTTTTGAGAAATGTCGTCTAAATAACGTGTATTTTTCGCAAAATGAATCGGTGCATCAATATGTGTTCCGTGAGATGTACCAATCGTATACTCTCTTGAATCAGCTCCGGCTGAGTCGATGGTCGAAATTTGATTAACGGATAGAGGATTAAAGGTATGATAAATAGGAATATCTTTTGTTACATCATGGGTTAAATTCATCCAACGGTAACTCTTTAGTTCTTCTAATAATTGATGTAATGGGTACATATAATCAACCTTTCTTTGAATGATAACACTTACATTATAACGAATTTTACGAAAGATTCATATTAATGTGAAAAAATGAAAGGTTTGTGTATACTTAAACTGTATGAACCATAAGGGGAGCAATTGCTGAGAATGTCTTTGGACGAAACCCTTTGAACCTGTCAAGGTAATGCTTGCGAAGGAATATGGTAAATATTATGGTTCATAACTATACAAAAAAAGGTGTGTATCTTATGAACAAACGTTTACAACCTACTGTCATGATGGAAATTGCTTTATTAGCCGCATTAAGTATGTTGATTGACTTTATCGACTCCGCGTTTCGTATCGGTCCATGGAGCTTTAGTTTTTCAATGGTCCCTATTTTAATTTTAGCCATCAGAAGAGGTCCTAAGGCTGGTTTTATGGGCGGCTTTTTATGGGCGTTACTTCAATTTGTAACCGGAGACGCCCATGGGTTTGTCCACCCGGTTCAAATGATTTTAGATTATCCTTTAGCTTTTACGGTATTAGGACTAGCGGGATACGCTTATAGGAACCGCACATTGCCGAATATTTTAAAATGGTCACTAATAGGGATTTTTGCTCGTTATGTTTGTCATTGGCTTTCGGGTTGGATCTTCTTTGGAATGTACGCCCCAGAAGGACAACCGGCTTGGCTATATTCTTTAATCGTTAATGGGAATGTCTTTTTAATTAATACAGTGGTCTGTTTAATTATTTTAGCGTTACTTTATTATTCGAGTAAAGACCGACTATTTATTCCAAAATCATAAATTAAGACGTATTTTCAGCTACGTTTATTCTTTCGCTCTAAAGGCTCTAGTTTTCTAGGGCCTTTTAAAAATGCAAAAACTTGAGACCTATGAAAAAGATCTCAAGTTTGCTTGGCATTATAAGTCTTCAACGACAACGTAAAACACTCTTAAAGGACCGTGCAGTCCGGTCACCAACTGCATTTCAATGTCTCCTGAGTTGGAAGGTCCGGAAATAAAGTGGATGGCGGACCCCATGTCGTGACGTTTTTTGTCAAAAGCTTCTGCTGCTTGAGTGGAACGTTTGACGATACGGCTTTTAGGAATAATTGAAATATAGTGGGTTGGTAAAAAATGCAGTGAACGCCCTTGACCTGGGGACGTTTCAACGACAGCACTGGCTGATTCGGCTAAGAAATATTGAGCAAATGCGATCGCAATATTACTCTTTTCAGCCGCCATAATGTTTTCTTCACGAAATTCGCTACCTATTTGCCATTGGTAAACGGAATGTTTGTCATCTAATATAACTTGGTACTGGTCAAATTGAGGGTCTGTTGGCACAATGATTGGCCCTTTATCGCATTTTTGAATAATATCTTCAATGGTATTATTTAAATGTGCGTGATCCGTTTGAATGAAGTCAGCATTAACTTTATTGGCTCGCTCTTTGGCTACTTCAATTAATTCATCCACTGATAAATCATCTAATTGTCGGTGAGGTAGATCAGAAATCAGCTCATAAGGTTGATAAGGTTGGTCCTCTAGTTTATCCTTTAATCGTTTCAAAAAGGCTTCGCGTCGGTAAATGGTATTTGTTTGGCTCATAATGTTTCCCTTCTTTCCTTTTAAAAGTAAACTGCCAGGTTATTTATGACGATTGTTGTACCACACTCTAAAGTTATCTCGGTACTTCGGTGGCATAGGTAAATCGCGCACATCGGTCCAACCTTTCGCCATTCCCATCGCATGATTGACAAATCCACCATAATTAAAGATATTTTCCACCGTCACCGGGTGTTTTTTACGTAATGGACTTAACCCTAAATGTTCCATTTTTAAAGCCATTTTGAAAACAAAAGGAACAGCTGTTCCGATACCGACCATCTTCATTTGGAAGTTGTCGAACCCTTTTTTCATTTTCAAGTCGTTCGTCATCTTCCGGCGATGGGCGATGAGTAATTCATGAAGTGGGATCTTAACAGGACAGGTCTCAGTACAAGCGCCGCATAAACTAGAGGCATAAGGTAATTCGCCGAATTCCTCGTATCCGCCTAATACAGGAGATAATACCGCACCGATGGGACCTGGATAGGTTGAACCGTAACCTTGGCCACCAATTTGACGATACACCGGACACACGTTTAAACAAGCACCACAACGAATACATTGAAGAATGGCTTGAAATTCTGTTCCTAAGGCATTGGAACGTCCATTATCTAAGACAACCACATGGAAATCTTCCGGACCGTCAGATTCTAATTCCTTTTTACGACCTGCAAAAGTGACATAAGTGGTTAAGTTTTGTCCGACGGCACTGCGCGCTAATAAGTTATCTAAAATTTCTGCTTCTTTCATGGAAGGAACGATTCGCTCCATTCCCATTAAGACAATTTGTGTTTTAGGAATACTGATAGTTAGATCCGCGTTTCCTTCGTTAGTATCTAAGTTGATTTGGCCCGTATTCGCAATCGCAAAGTTACAGCCGGTAATGCCGATATCTGCTTTTAAGAAATAGTCGCGCATTACTTGACGAGCAAATTTAGCTAAATTGACCGGATTGTTATCACCTTCATAGCCTAATTTGCGTTCGAATACTTGCCGTGTACGCTCGCGGTCTTTATGAATACTTGGAAAAACAATATGACTCGGTTCATCCCAATCATCCATTTGTAAAATAAATTCCGCTAAGTCCGTTTCCATGACTTCGACACCGTCTAATTCTAAAATCATCGGATCAAGGTCCACTTCTGTTGTGACCATTGATTTAGATTTAACGACCCGTTTAGCTTCTTTTTCTAAAATAACTTGTTTGACGTATTCTTGGGCTTCCTTTGCGGTTTGAGCAAAGAAGACATGACCCCCTTGTTTGGCAACATTGTCACTAAATTCTTCTAAATAATGAGGTAAATGCCCAATAACGTGTTGGCGGATACTTTCACCGATATTACGCCATTCTTGCCAATTACCTAATTCTTGTCTAGCACTTTCGCGTTTATCCCATTGTAAATCTTGGGCTTTTCGGACAGCTTGCGCATAAATTCATCTGCTGCACTTATTCTAATTCGTTCAGCATAAGGCTTATCACTTGTCTTTAAGCTCATCTAAATGACCTCCACTTCTTGTAACTGAGGTTGATCCATTCGGTCTAAATCCACATTCGTATTCAACACTTCCGCAATATGCATCACTTTAATTTCAATGCCATCACGGTTAAGCTTTCCGCCAATGTTCATTAAGCACCCCATATCTGCACTAATTAACACTTCTGCGTTAGTGGAGACGATATCGTTCACTTTTTCTGTCACCATCATTTCAGAAATAGCCGGTTCTTTAACAGAAAAAAGTTCCACCAAATCCGCAACAGTTTTCAATATGAGGTAAAGGCACCATTTCTAAATCTTTCACATGACCTAACAAAATAAAAGGCGCTTCCCGCTCACCTAAAATACGGGTCATATGACAAGAGCGGTGATAGGTCCCTTTTTTATTTAAAGTGGCTCCTAAATCTTTCATTCCTAATACGCGGTATAAAAATTGGGTAAATTCATAGGTCCGCTCCGCAACGGCCACCGCCTTTTCATAGTAAGGATCATCTTTTTCAAAAAAGTGAGGTAATTCTTTCATCATTCCTGCACAAGATCCGGCAGGAGCTACAATATAGTCGGCTCCTTCAAAGGCATCGATTTGATTTTTAAATACCGGATAGCTTTCCTTGCCGTAACCACTGTTAAAGGTTGGTTGCCCACAACAAATTTGTTTGTCGGGTAACTCTGTTTCAATCCCTAAACGTTCCAATACCTCTACCATTGCTTGACCGACGTGGGGAAACATTAAGTCGATTAAGCAAGTAGAGAAAATAGTGACTTTCATTTTTGACCTCCTCTAAGACTTCTTCATTAAAGCGCTTACATTTATTCTCGTAATAAAATAATATAAGCAAATGTTCACGATGTTAATCATTATTTATAACAATAATAAATAAAAAGAAGGATAAATTCAATTAATCACAATAAAACTTATGAGTCCAACCCATTTAGAATAGAAATAAAATACCTTAGAAACCACAAAAGAGCCCCAAACCGATTATACGATTTGAAGCTCTTCTTTGTGATAGCGCTGGTCGGGATCGAACCGACACGTCCAAAGGACATTGGATTTTGAGTCCAACGCGTCTGCCAATTCCGCCACAGCGCCTTGAATTGTATTTGAATCTTATTGAAAAAGGCGGTAGCCGGATTTGAACCGGCGATAAAGGTTTTGCAGACCTCTGCCTTACCACTTGGCTATACCGCCCTCATGACTGGGGTAGCTGGATTCGAACCAACGAATAACGGAGTCAAAGTCCGGTGCCTTACCGCTTGGCTATACCCCAATAAT
>NZ_FNEL01000055.1 GCF_900100125.1 Dolosicoccus paucivorans
GCTTATCTTTGTAATAACGCCTTGAAAGTTTAATATCACCGATCAGTGTGGAGACTGTTTTTTCATCATGGCTACGATGAACACGATATCTTGCTTTTCTTCCAGGGCTTTTAAAGAGTGATTCCTCAATCGTTGCACAGAGATCTTCTCCTAAATCGACTGAGAGTTGACGCATCGTATCGCGAATGGTTTTGATACACGTTGAAAAGTCTACTTCCCCTTGAATCGCTTGATGATATAAATCTGTCATCATTTTACTAATTTCTTGCATAACTTGTGTTACAATATTCATGGATAACCCTCTAACTTTCTGTCTGTTTTGGCTACTAACAGTATAGCAGAGGGTTATCTTTTTTGCTTTTAGCTTACCAACAGTTATTTTACACTAAGGAATGAATTTAGGAAATATTTTTGGGAGGGCTTTCATGGATATTCGTCAACTCAACTATTTTATTGCTGTTGCTGAAACTAAAAATTACACTCACGCAGCTAAAAGTTTGTTTATCTCACAACCCGCTTTAAACAAAACAATTCGTAAGATGGAAGAAGAATTAAATAATCAACTGTTCGTCTATCAAGATAATATACTCCAATTAACTACTGCTGGAGAGCTACTCTATGAAAGAGGAAAACCATTAGTTCAAGAATTTGACTCAATCGTTGAAGAAATTCAAACCCTTCATTTAAAGAACAAAAATTACATTAAGTTAGGATTGACCTTTCTTACTTCGTTACAATTTATGGAAGCAATTACTAAATTTATTATTGAACACCCTTCAATTAAGCTTGAAATTGTCCAAGAAGGCTCTTTAAAACTACAACGCCTTCTATCTCAAGGAGACATTGATATTGCGATTTTATCTTTTCCTATGACATACTCTAATATTTATATGGAGCCGTTAGAAAACAAGCAACAGTATAAAGCTAAAGTTGTTGTTCCAACGAACCATCCTTTAGCTACGAAAGAACAAATTGGTTTTGAAGATTTGCACGATACACCTATTAGTTCATTAACTGCTGATTATGTACTCGGAGATTTAATGACAAAAGAAGCGTTAAAAGAAGGCTTTACTTCAAATATTGTTTTCTATCATAATGATTATGACGTTTTATTGCATAGTTTGCACCAATTGAATTCAGTGGCGCTACTTCCGGCTGAACTTGAACCCTATACGCGAGTCGAAGATATTTGCTGGATCCCTTTTGCTCAGCGATCAAATACTTTTACGCAAGGTATCGGTACACGTCGTGATTTTGTACATACACTCGATTCAATTCAATTTATTAATGCTATTAAACAAACAGAACTGCCCTTAGATAACTAAGAGCAGTTCTATTTTATTAGTTAACACGTTTAACAGAATCTCCTGTTTTCAGTACTTCTACGACCGCATCTAAGCCAAACACTAAAATATTACGGTTGGCTACGTCTGTATAGAAAGCTAAGTGAGGAGTGAATCCAACTTTTGGATGATGAATTAAACGCTCGAATAATTTATCTTCAATTTCTTTATCGCGGTAATCATACATAATGTATGCTTCTTCATGCTCATAAACGTCAATGAAAGCATAATCTAAGATGTCTTCATCTAAAGCTTTTAATAAGTCTTCTGTGTTCACTAAGCCACCGCGTCCGGCGTTAAGTAGTATCGCATGTTTTTTCATTTTGTTGAACATATCCATATCAAACAAATGATAGTTATCTTCAGTTTGAGGCATGTGTAAGCTGACAATATCGGCTTCCTTAACGACTTCGTCTACGCTATCTTTATACTCTAAGTATTGACGCCCTTCGTCATTTGGATAAAGATCATAACCAATAACTTTACAGCCAATTCCTTTAAAGATACGCGCTGCTTCACGTCCAATATGACCCACACCTAAAATACCCACAGTCATATCTTTTAATAAACGACCGCGTTTTTCAGGTGACCATCTAAAGTCGTGTTCTTCTGCTGCTTTCATAATTAAAGGTAGTTTGCGAACTCCCATCATCGCTCCTGCAACAACGAATTCAGCGATGGACTCTGGTGAATAAACAGGCACGTTTGTTACAATAATGCCGTTATCACTTGCAGCTTTTAAGTCATGGATTTCATATCCTGCACTACGTTGAGCGATTTGTTTCATGCCAAACTCTGCTAATTTTTCATACATTTCACGAGTAATCGGATGCATTTGACTTACTGCAATTCCGTCATGTCCTTTAGCTAACTCGATAGTTTCCATTGTTAGCGGTTCATGTAGAATGGTTAATTCAACATCATTTTCTTTTGCCCATTCTTTAGCTGCTGGAACGTCTTCTTTCTTGACACTATATGCAATGACTTTATACACTATGTATCATCTCCTTTTTCTTTCTTTATAATCTTCAAAGATATCGATGGCTGCATCCTAATCATATTCGGCACAGCGTCTAATGATTATTTCTCAACAAATTGGCTAGCTTCTTCCTCATTGTTAAGAACCCTTAAAATTCCAAAGGCTAATGCATCCATTTCTTGTTCGCCCGGATACGCTTTGACGGGTGCAATAAATTCAGATCGTTGCGCAACGCGTTCAATTAACTCCTTAGAGTACGCCATTCCTCCGGTAACGCCAATCATATCTACTTTTCCTTCAAGAGTTGTGGATAACGCAGCAATAGTTTTACTAATGCCTAATGCTAAAGCATCAAACACTAAGCTTGCATAATCATCTCCTTGTTGGATTTGTTTTAAGACTTGTCTTAAGTCCTTTGTGTGACAGTGAGATTGGAGTCCAGCATTTTTTCTAGATAAGATAGAAAACTCTTTGGCTCCCATTTCTTCTACTTTTTGGATAACCACTTTGACTGGAAGTCCACCAGAGCGCTCAGCTGAAAACATAATTTCATCATCGGAAATGAAGTCAACGACTTCACCTTTTTGGTGGGCGCTAGCGGAAGCACCTCCACCCATATGAACGACAACCGCATTAATCTCTTCGTAGCTCTTATCCAAGTCGTGAGCAATATTTCGTGCCACTGCTCGCATATTTAAATGATGGCCTATACTTTGACGTTCAATGCCTTTAATCCCTGTTATTCGAGCAACAGGTAACATAGAATCAACTGTAACAGGATCATAAATATAAGCTTTAGCTTCTCGAGATCCGAACTGTTGAACAACTTTTTGAGCTAATGCTGCCCCAAGGTTGGAAGCGTGTTCTAATACAGGACGATGTCTTAAATGATATACTAAATCATCATTGACTTCAATAGCTCCTGGAGGCACTGGACCAATCAAGCCGCCTCTTGCAGCAACAGCATCTAGTGACTCTACTTTTTGGTCTTTAAGAATGTTCAAAATGTCTTTTAATCGTAAATCGAATTGATCGAAAATGCCATCAAAGTCTTGTAGTTGCTCGCTAGTATATTCAATGGTTTGTTCGAATTGTTGTTCTTTATTTTGATACAATGCAATTTTAGTTGAAGTAGCTCCTGGATTAATCGCTAGAATTTTCATTGCGAGTCTCCTTTCATCATAATTTGAGAAAGCAGTACCGAAGCAAACTTTTCATCGGCCGAGGAACTGCGAGAAGTCACCACAATTGGAACTTTAGCTCCCATAATGACTCCGGCCATCTGTGCTCCACCAAATAAAATAAGAGTTTTAGATAAAATATTACCTGTACTAATATCTGGTGCATATAAAATATCTGCATCTCCTTGAATTTCGCCACGGTAGTCCTTTTCTTTGGCGATATCAGGGACTAAAGAAATATCAATCGATAAAGGTCCTTCGATAATTGTATTTTCAATTGTCAATTCTTTAGCAAGTTGTTCTTCAATGACTGAAGAAGCAAGTTTAGGAATGACTTGCTCTGCCGCTGATAATAAAGCCACTTTCAGCGGTTTATTTAATAAGTGTTTCATGACTTTTACCGCATTTTCAATGACTACTTTACCGCTCTTTTCATCAGGTTCTAAAACAAGTCCTCCATCACTAATAGCCACTAAGCGTTTTAGAGTAGGAACATAAAGAACAGCTACGTGGGTTAAGACATCTTTGTCACGAATACCGGTCTCTTTGTTAACTACTTGTTTTAATAAAGTTCCGGTTCCAATATGACCTTTTAAAATAATATCCGCTTTACCTTGACGAACTAGTTCAACGGCTTTAAAGGCACTTTCTTCGTCGCTAGATACCGATTCAATACTATAACGTGACGGATCAAGAGAGTAATTTTCTAAAACTGATTCAATTTCTTTTTCATCGCCTAACAAGATAACGTTCATCGTTGTTTCATCAATGACTTGTTGAACACTTTTAATGACTTCATCGTCAGCTGCATTCACAGCGACCATCGTTAATTTTGTGTGATCTTGTTTTAATTCAGGGTGTAAACGGTAAATTTCATTAATTAATGATGCCATATAATCCCTCCTAAATATCTAAATAGTAATCATTAGGTGATAAAATTGGCCATACTTTCATAAATAAATATTTAAAGAATAGTGATACTGCAATTGGCACGACAACAAAAGCAAAAATTGTCACTAAAATATTAGAAAAACTCCAGCCACCTTCTACTAAGTTTAAGTGGTTAATTGGACCAACAAGCCCGCTAATTCCAAACCCAGCACTCATTGGTGTTCCTAAAATACCTAAAACAGATCCTACGGCCCCAGCTATTGCAGCACCGCAAATCGATGGCAGTAAAATCAATGGTTTTTTGATGACATTTGGCATGGACATCTTTGGTGAACCGATAAAGTGGGCGACGCTGGTTCCTTTAGAGTTCACTGTCCATCCATTAATCGCAAAAGCAAATCCTGTCACTGTAATTCCTAAGTTACCTGCTCCTGAACCTAAACCAGCTAATCCAATAGCAAGCGCAATCCCGACCGTAGTAATCGGACTAACAATTAAAACAGAAAAGACCATCGCAATTAAAATACTCATTAACATTGGCTGTAGAGTGAGTAATTGAGCGACTCCGTAACCAACTAGACTCGTAATTTTCATTGTGTAAGGTAAAAGGAAATGGCCAATTCCTCCAGCAATTAGTAACATCATTGGTGGAATCACTAAAATGGTATAAGCTCTTAATTTATTACCAACAGCTAAAATTAACAGTGCACCAATAGCCGCTGTAATTCCCATATTAATAATGTCTCCCGTTCCTGCTAGGACTAAGCCTTCCGGAGTAAACGTAACAGCTCCTGAAGCAACCATCGTTGCTAATCCAAGAGAAGCTGCTTGAATGGGATTAAATTTAAAGTTTAAACCAATTAAAATACCACAAACAACGGCCATGACTGAGTTAGATAGGCCAAAATACCAAACCATATTAGATAAAGCTGGCATTGAGGATGAAGCTAAATATTTAAATAATTCCGATAATAAAGCACCTGGAATTAATACAACAACGGATCCAATGGCTAGCCCGTTAAGTATATTCATCACAAATTCTTTGGCTGTTAACTTTTGTTCCATAATAATCTCTCCTTTACAAAGATCGGTGCTAGAGAGTCTAGCACCGATAAATTTTATTGATGAATGCCTTGACCTAGTAAGACTTCATTGGTATCCATCAATGCTTCAGAAAGAGATGGATGGTTATGAATTGTAAGTACTACATCTTCAGCAGTCAATAAGTTTTCAATTGCTAAAGCGACTTGTCCAATCAATTCGCTAGCATCTGGGCCGACAATTTGGCCACCTAAAATGGTATTATTTTCTTTATCACTAATTAAGCGAATAAATCCTTCGGTTTGTTCCATCGTAATAGCACGGCCATTACCAGCAAACATAAAGGTTGCTTTATTATATTCGATACCTTGCTCTTTACAATCAGATTCTGTCAAACCAACTGTCGCAATTTCTGGCGTTGTATAAGCTACGGTAGGAATGGCTAAATAATCATTGGCACTTCCTTTTTTACCAGCTAAGTGCTCGGCAGCTACCTTACCTTCGTAAGATGCTTTATGAGCTAAGGCAGGTCCTGAGACAATATCACCAATAGCATAAATATGCGGAACACTCGTCTGCATAGCTTCATTGACTGGAATTAATCCTTTATCATCAGTGGTAATGCCAGTTAGCTCTAGACTAATGTTATCTGTATTCGGTTTTCGTCCTACCATGACCGCTAACTTTTCAGATGTGACTGTTTCTTCTTTACCTTCAACAGAATAAGTGAGTTCCACGCCGTCATCTACTTCTTTAGAGCTTGTCGCTTTGGCATTGGTAATGATCTTCATACCTAAGCGTTCTGCTTCTTTTAAGACTGGTTTAACTAAATCCGCATCAAAGCCATTTAAAACCCGGTCTGTTCCTTCAATGGCAGTGACTTGACTACCCATAGAAGCAAAGGCCATCGCTAATTCCATTCCAATATATCCGCCACCGATAAAAGTAAGGGATTTTGGTAATTCCTCTAAGGCAAGTACACCCGTAGAATCTAAAATATTTTCTCCAAAAGGAAAAGCTTTCAGTTCAATTGGACGGCTTCCTGTCGCAATAATTGCCTCTTGGAATTGATAACTTTCGCCCATGTTACCTGAATCAACATCTGGTGGCGTCACATGAACGGTATTTCTAGATACAAAGTTCGCTTCGCCTTTAACAATGGTGACTTTATTTTTCTTAAGTAACATTTCAACCCCTTTAGTCAATGTTGAAACGACTTGTTCATTTTTCCATTGTTGAACTTTAGCCATATTGAGTTTAGACTTTCCATATTCAATACCAATATCAGATGGCCGTTGTGTTTTTTGGAATTCAGACCCTGCGTGAATTAACGCTTTCGATGGAATACATCCTACGTTTAAACACACTCCGCCCATTTCACTCTTTTCAATAATGGTCACTTTTTTACCTAGTTGGGCAGCTCGAATGGCCGCCACATAGCCACCGGGACCTGCCCCGATGACTACTGTATCGACTGTATTTGTAAATCCTCCTACGACCATGTGTTATCACCCTTCTGATAATAGTAAATCTGGATTTTCTAAATATTTTTTAATTAAGTTTAATGCTTGTTGTGCTAACACACCATCAATAGCACGATGGTCAAAAGCAAACGATAATTTCATAACATGCTTTAAGACTGGTTGGTCATTCTCGTCAGGCATGAATTGTTTATCAATGCGACCCACATTTAAAATAGCAATTTCTGGCAAGTTAATTACTGGAGTAGACCATACGCCTGATGTAGCTACTGCACCAACGTTGGTTACTGTAATCGATCCTTTGCCCATTTCTGAACTAGCAAGTTTTCCTTCGAGAGCTTTTTCGCCTAGTTCTTGAATTTCTTTAGCAATTTCAAATAAGCTCTTAGAGTCTGCATTGCGAATCATTGGAACAACTAAGCCTGTTGGCGTATCTGTTGCTACCCCAATGTTGATGTAGTTATGTTGTAAGAATTGTTGGTTTTCCATATCGATTGAGCGGTTGAGTTCTGGGAATTTCTTCATTAAACCAACGAGTACTTTAACAACATAAGCCGTGTAAGTTAAACTAATATCATCTTCTTTAGCTAACCCTTTCATCTTATTGCGGTGGTTAACTAATTCATCAACAACCGCTTGATCAAAGACGGTTACTTGAGCGACTTCACTTGTACTCTTAGCCATTGCGTCTGCAATCACACGGCGCATAGATGTCATCTTAATTGGCGTATCTTCTGGAATACCTTGAGCATCCATGGAAGGTGCAGCAACGAGCGTTTCTTCTTCCGCTACTTCTTCCACTTCTTGTTCTTGTGGCTGAGTTGTTGGACCGTGCTCTAAGAAGTTATCAACGTCTTCCATTGTAATTTTGCCGTGAGCTCCCGTTCCTTCAACTTGAAGTAGATCCACTTCTTTAAGACGAGCATAGCGTCTTACACGTGGCACAGCCATGCGACGAATATCTTTTTCATTAGAAGAGTCTTTTGCTTGTGTAGTTGATTGTTCTTGAGTTGATTGTTCTTTAGCCTCCTCTTTTACCTCTTCTTTTTGTGGTGCTTCTTCAGACGTTTCACCACCAGATTGATAACTTTCTAGTTCTTCTTTGCTTTCGGCAATTTCAGCAATCGGTTCGCCAACAATTCCCAGTTCACCAACAGGGACGTATTGCTTGGCTAAGTAACCAGACACAGGACACGGAAGCTCAACAACTGCTTTATCACTTTGAATTTCTAATAAAGTAGCGTCTGCTTCAACATAGTCGCCCACTTCATATTTCCACTCAAGAACTTCACTTTCGTGAGTCCCTTCGCCTGAGTCAGGTAGAATATATTTAAACATCGTCATTCTCCTTTATCTTAGTAGTTCAATGTAGATAATGTTTGTTCTACAATGTCATCCACATCTGGCATCCAAACACTTTCTGCAAGTCCAAATGGGAATACAGTGTCTGGTGCAGTCACTCGTCCTACAGGAGCATCTAAATCCATGAAGTTACGCTCTTGAATTTCTCCGGCAATTTGTCCGACGATTCCTGCTTGACGCTGGGATTCTTGTAATACGACAACGCGGTTAGTCTTCGCTACTGATTGCGTAATCGTTTCATAATCTACTGGAGCGATTGTTCTTAAGTCGATCACTTCGGCGCTAACACCTTGCTCAGCTAATTTTTCAGCTGCTTGCAGTGCTAGAACAGTCATTAAGCCGTAACCTACTAATGTAATATCTGATCCTTCTCTTGCAACAGCTGCTTTATCTAGATCAACAGTATAGTATCCTTCAGGAACGTCTCCTTTTACTGTACGATAAAGTCTTAAGTGCTCTAAAAATAGAACTGGGTCAGGAGACTCTGCTGCAGCAATATATAATCCTTTAGCATCATAAGCCGTTGTTGGAACAACGATTCTTAAACCAGGAATTTGAGCAAACATTCCTTCTAAACTATCTGAGTGAAGTTCTGGCGTACGAACCCCTCCACCGTAAGGTGCACGGATGGTGATTGGTGCGCTTCGTGTGTTTCCATATCTAAATCTCATCCGAGTAATGTTAGCTGCTAAAGCATCCATTGCTTCTAAAATAAATCCAGAGAATTGAATTTCCGGTAAAGGTAAAAATCCTTCGTCTGCTAGACCAACAGTAATTCCTAAAATTCCTGATTCAGCAAGTGGCGTATCAAAAACTCGTTTTTCACCAAACTTTTCTTGTAAACCATCAGTAATTCTAAAAACTCCACCGTTTCGCCCAACGTCTTGACCAAAAATCAATGCATTGTCATATTTACTCATCACTTCTGTTAAACCATCAGTGACTGCTTGTGCTAATGTTAATTCACGCATTTATTTTCGCTCCTTTTCTTCCCAAATAGCTAGTTGCTCTTTAATGTTTTGTGGTTGATGATCTGTGTCGAACATGTTGTTTAAGAACTCGCTGACTTTTTGATCTTCAATATTTGCGACTTTTGCAAGAGCTTGTTTAACATCCTCTTGCACTTTATCGTAAATTTCTTGTTCTTGTTCATCAGACCATAAATCTTTCTCACGTAAGTAATTACCTAAGCGAATTAGTGGATCTTTTTTCTTCCACTCTTCTACTTCTGAATCTTCGCGGTAACGTTTTGGATCATCTGACATCGTATGAGGTCCAAAACGATAAGTTAAAGCTTCAATTAAGACCGGACCGTTTTCCACGGCATATTCTCTTGCTTGCTTTGTTGCTAAGTACATTGCTACCGGATCCATTCCGTCTACACGAATGGCTGGCACACCGACACCTGATCCTTTTTGAGCTAGTGCTTTAGCAGCAGTCTGTTGAGATACAGGGACCGAAATACCATATCCGTTGTTTTGAATAACAACGACCATGTTTCCTTTATACACACCAGCAAAGTTTAATCCTTCGTAGAAGTCACCTTGAGACGTGGCTGAATCACCTGTATAAGATAAAACAATACGATCTTCTTCTTTCAAGCGCATTCCAATCGCATTTCCTGCCCCTTGAATTGGTGTACCACCTACAATAACGTTTGGTGCGTACATATGAAGATCTTTATCAATCTTATTGGCATCAACGTGTCCTAAATACCACATAAATGCTTGTTCCATCGGCCAACCAAAGAAGATACTTGGGTTAATATCACGATAAGTTGGTGTGAAGAAATCTTCTTCTTTTAATGCTAATAGTGGTCCGTACTGACTTGCTTCTTGTCCACCGGCTGTCGCGTAGTTTACTAAGGAACCTTGACGGTTTAAAATAATCGTTCTTTCGTCCATCGTTCTTGCCCAATACATGGCTTCCATTAATTTAACGAGTTCCTCATCAGAAATAGTTTCCATCGCTTTTTTATCGACGACTTTTCCTTCTGGATCTAATACTTGAATTACCGGGAAATCCTCTTCATAGCTATCGACAATTTTTTGTAAATCGATACTACTGAGTTTTGCAGTTTTTGTCATTATGAATACCCCTTTCGTGTGTTCAACTTTCTACACCCTCATGATAGCGCTTCCATAACCGCTGGAGAAGTACTTAAAAGTTATGACACTATAACTTTTATTTTCTTCTTATCAATCGGAAAATTCGATATAATAAAAAGAAAGAAGTAAAGCAAACAAGGAGGTTGTAATATGACTCAGTCAAGTGATGCTACTTACCGTGTGTGGAATGCGAAAGAACAATCTTATACATATTATGATACGTACCCTAAAGATATAGAGCCTCATCTAATCTTTAAAAATACAATGATTAAAGAAAATGTCCATGAACACTCAGAAGATAACCAATTTATTTATGAAGGAGATCAAGTCAATATTCGTGACATTGAAGAACGCTTTAACTGTGGTGGCGACAATACCATTGATAATACAGGAGAAGTTGTTTGGAAGGATGATTGTTGGCAGCTGCATTGTCAATTAGATAAGGATTTTTCATACATGCATGACAGTGACTACTACGTTTTATTAGAGCAACCCGGAACTAAACGAACGATTCTATAAAAAAGACCCTCCAGTATAGTGACCCCAAAAAGTTAGACTAGATTTTATGAAGAGTTACCCCAATAATGGGTAGCTCTTTTTTGTGTTTCTGAAAGATTCAATAAAGATATAAAACTTAAGTTGCTTCAAGGTGACCAATTTCGCAAGAACAGAGGAGCTGCTAATTGACCTAACCAAAACATCTCATCAGATATCCAGGCTTGTCAAGAGAAAGAGCGAAGCGGCTCTTGATAAGTCTGGATGGTTTGTGAAACCATTGAGGTTAGGTGATTTACGACATGTTTAGGCACTTAAAAGTAATTGTTGTTGTCTGTATTCAACAGG
>NZ_FNEL01000024.1 GCF_900100125.1 Dolosicoccus paucivorans
TTTTTTTATGTTTTCGTGTCACATATGTATGATACCCTTACAATATAAAAGTTGAAGCAACCAAAAGGCTACTTCAACTTAAACGATGTTAGTTTAGTCATAAGTTACAGCGTGATCTTCTAATTGATAAACAGTACTTGAAACTGGCGCTTCTTTTTCTAAGTTTAAGACCATATTTGGTGTGTCTTCAGTGTAGTAACGTTCAGTAAAGACAATTTCGCCATCATTAATAAAGATTTCAGCGGAACTTTTATCAATAAAGACGTGAATATTGACTTGATCACATTCTTTAATGGTTGCGTAACGCGGATCATCTTTGCGGTCACTACGCACTAATGTCCACTCATTTTCTTTTTGATCATAAGTTAGATCAATGAGGGACTCACCATTTGCTTCAAGGGTCCATTTAATCACTTGATCATTCGTATTAGATAGATCAACATCTATCAACGCTTCTGCATAAGAAGACTCTTCGCTTAGAGTTAAGTTCCCGGTTAATTTAGTTGAAGTATTAATTCCTTCACCAACACGTAATTGTTCTAACTCTTTAGCTGGCTTCATATATAAATAACCGTCTTTTAAAGATAACTCGCGAGGAACGGTTAACGTTCCAGCCCAACCGTCTACTTTCTCAGGCATATAGCTTTCCCACATAGACATCCAACCGATTAAAATACGACGTCCATCCGGTGTTAAAGTTGTTTGTGGGGCGTAGAAGTCATGACCCTTATCCAACTCGGTAAACTTACCACGAGTAAAGGTTGTATTGTCGTAATCAAAGTCTCCTACAAATAGCCGTTTTGGAATAAGTTTAAATGTTTTTTCTCGCCTTTTTCAATTCCTTGAGGAGATAATAAGAAGACAAATTTACCATCTAACTCGAAAAAGTCCGGACATTCCCACATATAACCTTCCGTTAAAATACCGTCTGATTTGGACATCGGTCCTTGATATTCCCACTCTAATAAATCAGAGGATGTGTAAATAATACCGCGACCTAATTCATCATCTCCTTGACTTCCTAAAAGCATATAATAAGTATCTTCGTGCTTCCAAACCTTTGGATCTCTAAAGTGGTGAGTATTATCTTCAGGTGCTTTGGCGATAATTGGGTTCTTTTCATATTTAGTAAAGTTAATGCCATCGGTACTGTAAGCCATGTTTTGGTTTTGCCAGAAATGATCTGGGTCGTTATCTCCGTAATAATGGTGACCCGTATAGAATAAGTAAAGAACCCCATCTTTTTCGATGGCTGTTCCTGAAAAACATCCATCTTTATCTTCAGGATCACCTGGAGTTAACGCAATGGGTAATGATTCCCAATGAACTAAATCTTTACTTCGAGCGTGCCCCCAATGCATTGGACCCCACTCAGCGCTATAGGGATGGTGTTGATAGAACATATGATAATAGCCATCAAAGTAACAAAAGCCATTCGGGTCATTAATCCAACCACTTGGAGAAGAGATATGATAGCCTAAACGATAACGGTCATTGGTTAATTCAATTGGTTTTTGAGTCATAATAATTCGCTCGCTTTCTAATATTTGTTTTCAAAAGGTTTATACTAAGAACGGATAAATGGATCGCCTAGCACATCTTCATGATCTTTTTTAAGGATGAAGAAGGCGTAAATGCCTGCAGCTAGAACAATTAAAGAAATTAATTTAAAAGTTGATTGGTAACCAACACTGTCTCTTAAAATACCTAGCGGCGTAGATAAAATAACTTGCCCAATTTGAGCAGCGATTTGGAAACCGATCATATATAGTGTGGCAGATAATTTTGTATCAAAATGTAAAGTAAAGTAACGAAACATTGGTAATGTAAATAAAGGCACTTCTAAAGCGTGTAACATTTTAATAATGGATACTGTAACAGGAGTAGTCGCAAAGCCACATAAACCGATACGAGCACACATAATGGTTACGCCAAGAAGTAAGGTGTTGCGTACCCCTAGTTTACGCATAATAATCGGAACAACACCCATCATTAACGCTTCACAAAACACTTGAATCGCATTTAATGTTCCATAAATCTTCTCTCCATCAGCTTGAGAGGTAAATAATCCTGTATAGAAATCAGGGAACATTTGTTGATCGAAAACTGTATAAAAGGTCCATGTAAAGACGATGAAAATAATAATCGTCCATAATTCAGGTAACTTCAACAAGTTGAACATTTCTTTTAAAGAAGGGGTGCTACTTGCTTGGGCTTCTTCAAATTGTTCGCTGGCAACTCGTTCAGCTTTTGGTTTCCAAAAGAGTAAGTTTAGTAGTAACAATAAGCCGAAAAATGAACCAGTCCAAAAGTTTAAATGAGGATCTTTAACAAATAAAAACCCAGCAGCTAAGGCAACGAGTGCGTAACCAAAAGAACCCCATGCTCTTGCTTGACCATATTCAAATGAAAATAACCGGCTAAAACGTTCCGTCACCGCTTCAAAGACCCCAACAGAAGCTAAGTAAGCAGCGGATAAAAATAACGAACCAACTAAAAGACCTAAGTTAAAGTTATTTTCAAGTAGGGGTGCATAAATCCAAATAAAGAAAGGACCTACTAGCGTTGCGAGAATGGCTGAAAAAATTAACAGCGTTCTTTTAATGTAAAGCTTGTCTTGTAAGGTTCCGTAAAAGAACATTAAAATTAAAGTAACAAACGAGTTAGCAGAAAAGATGGTTCCTACAGCACTTCCAGATAAGCCTAGTCCGTTGGATTCAGAAGTAAGCCATAGTTGAAAGAATGACCACCAAACACCCCAAGAAGCAAAGAACAAAAGAAGTGACAATGAACTTTGCAAATAGGACTCGTTTTTAAATGCGGTAAGTTTAGACACGATAAATCCTCCTATCAAATAAAAATTGTGATTTTTACTCATGACAACCGGTTGACACAAGGTTAAATAACTTTACGACTATGAGTATAATTTAAAACCGCTTACATGTCAACCGGTTAACCGAAATTTATTTTTAAAAGATTGGCGCTGTACTTCTAAACCTTGAGTGTGATAACGTTTACAGGATTTTTAAGTCGCTAAAAAATGAATAAATTGTGTTAATCTTCACGTAAAAATCCGTAAAAAGCGTCTGAGTAGGTTCTTTTGGTAGATCATGTTAAAGTTAAAGTGAAGACGATTAAGGAGGAAATGTCATGAATGAAACAATGAAACATCAATTGAATCACCGTACGATGCGCTTTTTTAAAGATGAACCCGTTTCTAGCGAAAGACTAGAACAATATTTACAAGTCATGCGTCGTACCGCAACGAGTGTTGGATTACAATCTTATTCAGTCATTCGCGTCACAGACTTAGAAAAACGCGAAGCCCTTTCAAAAGTAGCGAACCAAGCTTACTTAAAAGATGTGCCTGAATTATTCATTTTTATTGTGGACTGTTACCGAATCCACCAAATTGCTGAGGAAAAAGGTTATTCAACAGAACATACCGCGACGATGGATCGCTTTTTCCAAGGAGTTGCCGATGCTTATTTAGCTTCGCAAAATATGACCAATGCCATTGAGTCTGATGGATTAGGGGCGGTTTATTTTGGAAGTATTTTAAATGATCCAGCTAAAACTGTAGAAATTTTAGACTTACCTCCATATACGTTCCCTATCGTTGGTTTAGGATTTGGCTTCCCGGATGATAATCCAGAGTTAAAACCAAGAATGTCTTTAGATTTTCTAGTAGGAGAAAATGGCTACCCAATGCATCGCCACTACGTGGAAGCATTAGCTGATTTTGACGAAGAGATGACCCATTATTACGATACAAGAACTCGTAACCAACGCCACGACAGTTACACTAATAGTGTCCTTACTCAATTGGACCGCTTTAACCCCAAAAGAGCACAAATGTTGCGGGTGATCGAATCTCAAGGCTTTGATTTAGGTTTAGAAGATAAATAAAAAAATCGACTTAGCAATTTAGCTAGGTCGATTTTCTTTATCTTCAATATTAAAGTATCGCCACGGAACTTTATTTTTTGGTGGCGGACAAGTCACATAAATCACTTCATCTCGGGTTGGGTGTTTAAAAGAAACAGAGTAAGCCCATAATGCGATTTGTTCGCCGGCTTCTTCTTTCGTCATTCGGCCATAGCGGTGATCTGCCCAAATAGGGCATTTTCTGGAGCTAAGTTGAACGCGAATTTGGTGGGAACGTCCCGTGTTGAGTTTGACTTTCATTAAACTGAGTTGATGGTGAGGGTCTGTTTCTAACGTTTTGTAGTAGGCAGTCGCTTTTTGACTTCCTTTTTTATTTTTTGAGACGGAATAGACTAAGTTTTTTTGGCGATCTTTCCATAAATAATCGGTCCACTTTTCATCGATTGGGCGGTCGAGGCGATGAACGATGGTCAAATACGACCGTTCCATTTGTCTCAGTCTTAATGTATTAGCAAGTCTTGAGGCAGCTTTAGAAGTTTTAGCGCAAACTAACACCCCTCCGACAGGGCGATCTAAACGGTGAACTAAGGCCAAAAAGACATTGCCCGGCTTGTTATCCCTTTGTTTAATGAAGTCCTTTAAATAGTCTAAAACACATTTATCCCCCGATTGATCCCCTTGAACGGCGATGTTGACCGGCTTTTCAACTACGATTAAATGATTATCTTCATAGAGTATATTGATGTGCATACCATCCACTCCTTTCAAAGTTCATCATATCATGAAAGAAAATTAACTCAATTTTAAATGCTATTTTGTTCTAAGTTCGGTATAGTTAAATTATTAACGAATAGGAAAGGTAGGTCAAAATGAAAAAAGTTCGTCATTGTTTAATTATTCTATGCGGCTTTTTACTAGGAATGGGATGTTCTACACTCACTCAAGCCGCGTCACACATAGAACAAAACTTACCCACTCATCATGCGACCTATTCACGCCAACAAGTAGAAGATCAATATACAGATTGGGTTCAATTGTTACAGTCTGTAAAAGAGGTTGAAAAATATCAAGTCGAAATGACGTGGACGAACCAGCGAAGTGGACATATCATGTCCCACGCTCTGTTTCAAGTCGACCAAGATAAACAAGATATTCAAGGAGATTTTACTTATTATTATCGCGGGTATAATCCGTCGAAATATATTTATTCTTTTAGAAGTTATAATGGGTTTGAGTCTTCTTATGTTAATTTAGTGGAATATTTATGGTCTATGGCTTACTTTAAACAGCCGATCTTTCCATCCAACGCTCAAGAACGACTAGCCCCTTATAAAAAGCATTTCGTTGAAGTAGAAACAAGTCCGGTGAATTTAGTCGAAGAGACACTGCAAAGTTTAATTTTACATCCCGATTTTGAACGCTTAAGTCGAATGGATAAAACTCAACTATGGAAGTTAAATCAACATTATTACTTAGATTTAGAACGGGTTGAAATCCCGTCCTTTGTTTTTGACCGAGTTCAGCACTTATTGTTCAACGATACGGTGCAGTTAGATTTAGATCAACAACAAGTTTATTATAATTTCTATGAGTGGGATGTATTGATGAGTCATCGCTTGAATATCGCTACAGGAACAGGTGGGGCGTTATTTCAAATGAACACCCACTCCAATGCTCACCGTCTTGCTTCTTTTGTACCTAAAGGGTTAGCTACAAAAGAAGACGATCCGCAACAAGTGACGTTTGATCGCTCTTTAGAATCGACCAATACTGATATTATTAGTAAGCTGACTCGGTTATGTATGACGATTGATGAGGAAACAAAAGCGTACCATATTATTTTAGAAGGATTATCTGAAAGTCGTAACATTGATGTCTTTAATCCCGAAAGCAATTCATTTAGAACCTATGAGTTTCAAATGGACTATCAGTTTACCCCATTAGACGAAACAACGATTCCTGCCGAAAATTCATTTAACGCCATGTCCCCCGAAGGCTTTGAAACGCTACTAAAAGAAGCACTAAAAGTGAATACAGCTAAAACAAAGTAAACAAACTGCCTCCTGAGGGGGCGTTTTTTTATCAGTCAAGGTTTCGCAAATTAGACGTCAAATAATTGCTTTGAAACCTCTTAAACTGTTACGATAAAATCGATCAAAGAAAGTTAAATAAGGTGAATAAATATGACACTTCAATTAAAACCATTAGCATATAAGAAAATACAACAAGGACAACGTCTACTACAAGTAGAGGATTTAGAACACCCTTTTGCGGTTGATACGTTACAAGAAGGAGAAGTTGTTCTTTTAGAAAGTCCAACAGGAGATTTAGCGGCTAAAGCATTGATCGGTCGTCAAAATAAAGGGTTAGGCTGGATCTTTACATTAGACTCTCACGCGTTTTGGGATCAAGACTTTATTACTACGTGCTTTACCGAGGCAATTGACCGCCGAGAGACATTATTTAATAGTGAATCGACCACCGCTTTTCGTTTATTTAACGGAGAAGGCGATGGAATTGGAGGCTTTACGGTTGATTGGTATGACGGTTTTATTCAAATTAATTGGTATTCCAAAGGCATCTTCAGTTACCGTGATTTATTAGTCAGCTGTTTAATAGAACAATTGCCAAAAATCCAAGGAGTTTATGAAACAAAACGATTTAAAACAAAGGATAATGAATGGCAAATTAAACACACTTACGGCCATCCGGCACCTCACCCGCTTGTAATTAAAGAAAACGATCTTCGCTTTGCGATTTATTTAGGAGAAGAATGGATGACCGGGCTCTTTTTGGATCAAAGAGAAGTAAGGCAATTTGTTAATTCACAAAGCTTAGACCTTGATGTTCTTAACCTATTTAGTTATACGGGAGGATTTTCCGTGGCGGCTGCGGTAGGTGGTGCGCGCAAGACCGTTAGTGTCGATGTGGCTAACAGAAGTTTACCGAAAACAAAAGAACAGTTTGACTTAAATGGCATTTATCCCGATACTTTGGAAGATGAAATTCGTGTGATGGATGTGTTTGACTATATTCACTATGCGAATCGCCACGAGATTGATTTTGATTTAGTGGTGTGTGATCCACCAAGCTTTGCTAGAACAAAGGATTATCAGTTTGTCGCAGACCAAGATTATAAAGCGTTGGCTCATCAAGTGTTTAATTTAACTCGCCCGGGTGGCATGGCTATTTTAAGTACGAACCATAGCGGTTATTCCTTAGAAGACTTTCAACAAGGTATGGTGGAAGTAGGGTTAAATCACCCAGGGATGTGCCAGTTAATTCAAAGTTTCGACTTACCTATGGACTTTCCAACGACAATGGATGAAGCAAGTCAGTATTTAAAAGTTCTTGTATTTTACCGCGCCCAGTAAGGAGGGATAGTATGGCCTATATTCATTTAAAAGACGTCGTCAAAGAATACGTTACAGGCGACGTCGTGACTCGTGCTAATGATGGGGTTTCTTTTGATATTGAACAAGGTGAATTTGTTGTTATCTTAGGCCCTTCCGGTGCGGGGAAATCAACAGTTTTAAACATTTTAGGCGGAATGGATGACGCTACGTCAGGTGTGGTTGAAATTGATGGCGAAAATATCGCCAATTACACCCCGCAACAATTAACTAAGTTTCGTCGCCATAATGTGGGGTTTGTTTTTCAAAGTTATAACTTAGTTCCTAACTTAACGGCTAAGGAAAATGTGGAGCTGATGATTCAAATTGCTAATAGCGATTCTAGCCCAGAAGAAGTCTTAAAACTAACGGGATTAGAACACCGGATGAACAATTTTCCAGCTCAATTATCCGGAGGAGAACAACAACGGGTTTCTATCGCCCGAGCTATTGCTGGACACCCTAAATTACTTTTGTGTGATGAGCCGACAGGGGCGTTAGATTACGAAACGGGTAAGCAGATTTTAGAACTTCTTCAAAATACCGCTCAAGAACTCAACACAACCGTCGTCGTCATTACTCATAATACGGCTATTGCTCCTATGGCTCACCGAGTGATTAATATTCGTAACGGTAAAGTAGAATCCATTGAATTAAATGATCATCCGACACCAGTAAAAGATATTTATTGGTAAGGAGGTAAAAAGATGAATAAAACGGTATGGAAAGATAATTTACGAGAAATTTTAAAATCATGGCCACGTTTTTTATCGATCTTTTTAATTATGACACTAGGCGTGGCTTTTTTTGTCGGTATTAAATCAGCCGGCCCTTCGATGATTAAAGGAGCTCGCAGTGCCTATGAAGAAGGAAATTTACCTGACGGGACCGTGTTATCTACGATGGGAATTGATGATAAAGATTTAGAACAGTTAAATACACTGGAAGGTATTCAGTGGTTAGCGATGCAGTCCATTGACGGAGTGTTGGATCCTGATAATCAAATTTTAAAGTTATTTACTTATGACCAAAATCCAGATCATAGTTTATTTAATCTCGTAGAAGGACGATTACCTGAAAAGGATAACGAAATAGCCCTCGATGCGGCTTATTTACGAACTGAAAGTAAGGAAGATGGCTTTCAAATTGGCCAAAAAGTAAACATTCAAGAACTTGATCCGCCGAGTGGTGATTTTATTGAAGGAATGAAGCCACCTTATTTAACTCAAAAAGAGTTTGAAGTGGTAGGTTTTGTCGATACGCCGATTTATTTTGAGCGGTATGCAAGAGGGCTTCAATCAAACCAAAAAGGAAACTTATCAGGTTTTGCGGTGATCCCTACTCAAGCAGTGGCAGGGGATTTATCAACGGAAGTTTATTTTTGGGTTGATAAATCAAGACAGTACGACGCTTATACAAAAGAATATGACGACGTCGCAAAAAAAGCTCAAGAAGATATTGAAGCAATTCTTAACGGGCGTCCTCTTTCTAAACTCAATGAATTGCGAGCTACTTTACAACAGGATATTTTTGAAGGGGAAAAAGAGATTCAGTCCGGCTATGACGAATTAGACGAAGGTCAAAAGAAATTAGATAAAGCCCGTCAAGAATTAGACCAACACCAAAAGGAATATGACGAAGGAATTAAAAAATTACAAAAAGCGCAAGGGTTATTAAATGACAAGCGCCAAGAATTAGACCAAGGAAGAGCGGACTATCAAGCCGGTGCGAATGCTTTAGAAGAGAGTCTTCAACTTCTTAACGACAAAGAAAAAGACTATCAAACAGGTCTAGACCAGTGGCAAAAAGGTCAGAAAACTCTTAAAGAAGAAATAAAAAAAGGCCAAGAAGAATTACAAGAAGCCCAAAACTCTTTAAATGAAAAAGCGCAAGCTTTTGAAAAGGAAAAACCAAATCTTTTAAATAGTCAACAACAATTAAAAAATAAACTGGATGAATTAGCACAAAAAGAAGCTGAACTAGCCCGGGGCGCAACGGGTGGGAATGCGACTACTATTGACGAAGCTGTTCACTATTTAGACGGGAAGATCGCAAAGGTAACGGGTCAAATCAATGAGCTAAAGGCGCAAATTGAACAAGACAGTCAAATTGACACAAGCCAGATTGAAGCTCAAATTCAAACCCAGATCACCTTGATTGAGCAACTCAAAGCACAATTAGCCGATTACCAAGCTCAAAAAGGCGCTCTAGCTGAACAAGAAGATCTTTCTGAAATCGACGGACGCATTGCGCAAGTCAACGGTCAAATCTCTGAGCATCAAGGAATACTCAGCCAATTAAATGCACAGCTCAATGAATTACAAAATACACTGCTAACCTCAGACCAACTTGCTAACCTGCAAAGTCAAGTGGCTGAACTAGAAGCAACAGCCAATCAACTACAAGAAAGTAAACAAGGGTTAGTGGCTGGAGCGGCTGAATTTTTACAAGCCAAAGAAGCCCTTCAAAGTCAACTAACCGAAGTTGAAAAAGGGCTAAACGCCGGTGAAGAAATAAAAGCTGGAAGGCAAGCGCTTATTCAAGGGCAACAAACCCTACAAAATAAAAAAACAGAAGGTCAAAAAGCATTAGATCAAGCAAAAAATGAGCTAGATCAAGGTCGCCGTGCTTTAGATGAAGGATACCGAGAATTAGAACAAGGCCGACAACAACTAGCTTCGGCAAGAGTTCAGTTATCTCAAGGTGAAGTAGCTCTTCAAGAAGGACAAAATGAGTTAAATCGCCAAAAACAAACATTAGATGAAGCAAAACAGTCTCTTGATGAAGGTGAAAAAACTTACAAAAACGAACTGGATAACTTCAAAAAAGAAAAAGAGCAAGCGTTAAAAGAATTAAAAGAGGCTGAAGATACCCTTCAAGAAGCAAAGGATGAACTGAAAGAGTTAGAAGAACCCGTCTATTACGTTCATTTAAGAGATCACTTTTTAGCTTATGATTCTTTATACGACAACGCGCAAAAGATTAATGAAATTAGTAATGTATTTCCTGTTTTATTTTTTGCGATTGCGATTCTTGTAACCTTTACAACGATTAAACGCATGGCTGATGAGCAACGTAACTATATGGGAACAATGCTTCAAATGGGCTATCCTGAGCGAGTCATTGTATCGAAATTTGCCAGTTACGCAGGTATTGCGGCTATATTAGCGATTATCGCGGGGTCAATTATTGGCTACTTAGTCTTTCCAACAATGATTGTGGAAGCTTATAGCACAATGTATAACTTTAGAACGGTGCATGTTAGTTATTCTATTTTAACTATTATAATGGTTGCTGTTATCGCTCTTGTCTCGGCCTTAGGTCCAGCTATTTGGACGCCTCATTCTATGCTACAAACCCAACCGGCTCGCCTTCTCGTTCCTGAGCCTCCTAAAGCCGGTCATCAAATTATGTTAGAAAAATGGGATAGCTTATGGAAACGATTAACGTTTAACCAAAAAATGACAGTTCGCAATTTACTTCGTTATAAAGGGCGTAACTTAATGACGTTAGTCGGAGTGGCAGGATGTACGATGCTTATTTTAACAGGATTTGGGATGAGTGATTCGATTACAGGAATGATCGAAGATCAATTTGACCGCATTCAACAATTTGACGGGCTCGTTTATTTAGATAACGAAGCGTCTTCAAGTGTCGATGAAGTTAAAGCTCAATTTGAAGAAATTAAAGGAATTGAAGATACATTAGCCGTAGCGGCTAAACAATTAGAAGCTAGAGAAGGTAACGTGCCTCCTCAAGATGTATCCGTTATTACACCTTTAGAAGGACAGGAAGTCTTTGAACAATTTGTTCATTTAAAGGACCGTCAAGAAAAGAAACGGCTATCCATTAATCAAGGGGCGGTTATTTCTGAAAAGTTAGCCAAATTGTATCATTTATCCGTCGGTGACACGCTAACGCTATATGATGATACAAGACAAATGTTTAATATTCCCATTACAGGGATTGCTGAAAACTATGTCGGTCATTATGTTTATATGGATGAAGAAACTTTTGGAGAAGTTTTCCACGAACAACCTGAACTTTCAGGCGTTTACGTTAAGTATACTAATTTAGATCAACGAGCGGAAAGCGAACAAGCGATCACCGATTTACCGAATGTTTTAACGACGGTAGATATTAACTCTCTTCGTCAAAGTACAGCCTCAGCGTTAGAAAGTTTAAATATCGTCACGTTAGTTCTTATTGTTTCGGCAGCTGGATTAGCTTTTGTTGTGTTATATAACTTAACAAACATTAACGTATCCGAACGCATTCGTGAACTGTCAACGATTAAAGTGTTAGGATTTTACGATTATGAAGTAAGCTTGTATATCTTTTACGAAATCCTCGTCTTAACGGCATTAGGGACTGGATTGGGACTTATCGCAGGAAAGATCTTAAACCGATATATATTAAATGTGGTTGAGTTAGATGAACTGCTGTTTTATCCTCAAATTCATTTTAATAGTTATCTTTGGTCCGTTGTGATGACCTTTGCCTTTTCGATGATCGTTATGTTAGTGATGCATTTTAAATTGAAACATATTAATATGGTCGAAGCCCTTAAAGGGGTCGACTAATCTTCTAAAGTCAGCTCTTTATAAGAGTTGGCTTTTTTAGATCTAAAAAGCTTAGACTATATAGTGAAAATGTGGTATGTTATTAAGGTATGTTACTCAAGTTTTAATGAGAAATAAATTCAGGAGGTCTTGTGACGATGCAATGTCCTAATTGTGGAAGATATATAAGAAGTACAACTCAATGTGCCTACTGTGGGCATGAATTTACCCCAGCAGAAGTGGCGGAATTAAAGAAACAATCTGAACCAGACACACCCCGTTCATCCAAAGGTGGATTATCCATTCTTTGGAACGTCTTAAAATTAGTATTAGCCTTAATGGTGGTCTTTTTACTCTTTGTGTACGGGCCAACCTATGCAAGTAAGTTAATGGGGTATTTTGGTTCTTCTAATAACGATACGGCTCAAGTGGTCGAATCTTCGTCTCAAGTAGAAGAAGACCAAACTAAGCCACAAGAAAATGAAGAAGATCAAGCACCAGCGACGGATCAAGAAGGTCAAGAGTTTACTCAAGAAGCGACTCAGTTAACGCTGAAAAATCACGAAGTAGATGTATCCCTTTATCCGCAAGTGAAAGTTACTTTAGATTTTGAAGGAAACTTAGACGAAATTGATTCGAATACATTCGCTTTTGAAGTGGACAATCAAGGTAATGTTACTTCTCTAGAAGATTATTCTTTACAAAAAGAAAATCAGAAAGTCGTTTTAACTTACAATGATCCTTCGCTATCTGTTGTAGGATCAGATGACTTAGAGCAAACGTTAACAATTAAAGCTTCGGAATACGATTTGAATGAGCAAATTGATTACCAACTACCATCAATGACGGTGGATGAAAGTTTAGTGACTCAGTTTAACGAAATTATGACGGAAGACTTCGGATCTTCAGAATCCGTTCATGTTGCGATGCATGTAAGTGATCAAGACTTACCTTTTGTATACAATGATCAAGTAGTTGAAGCGTCAGAACTGATCGCTTTATTCGCCATCGCTAGAGCCTATGACTTAAGCGATCACCAAGAAGTAGACTTAGATCAAATGGTAACGATTGACGAAGCTCTTGTAGCTAAAGAAGACGAAGGCGTGACCGCAAGCTTAGTCGGTGAAGAAGTCACTTTACACGAGTTGTTCTCAAATGCTGTCCAAACCCATGACGCAACTGCGATTAACCATATTATTCAAGTAACAGGTGGTCCGAATGAGTTTAACCGTTGGTTAAAAGAAAAAGGTTACTTCTCTACTAAAATTACACAACAACTTGCTTTAGATCCAAACGGGACTGTTACTGGATCCGTTACAACAGCGCAAGATGTTAGCCAATTACTTGTTCATTTAGTAGAAGAAACACTATTATCTCAAGAGTCATCTAATAGTTACTTAGAGCTATTACGCTTAAGTCCAGTAACTGATAAATTCCCAGCTCAAGGACTACATAATATTGATATTTTAACCCGTAGCGAATTAGTCACAGCCGACAACGATCGCAATCAATATTACGCAGGAGTTATCGAAACAGAACAAGACACTTACGTTATTGTTATTTTAGATGAAGGAACTTCTGATCAAGCTGTTGCGGTCGATCAGATCGCTCAAAGTTTACAATCATTAGTTTTATACTTTGAAACAGGCAGTACAGAGCCAGCGCCTCTTCCTGAACCGGAATCGGCTCCTGCTCCGGTACCAGAACCCGTTCCAGCCCCAGAGCCTGTACCCGCACCTGCACCACAACCCGTCCAACCACAACTTAGACCATGGGAATTAAATCCAGAAGAATGGTATCAAGGTGAAGACGGTCGTTGGTATAACACTGATCCAAACTATAACTATGGAAATGCTAACTAATTTTTCAAAGATCGACGTTTAGTCGGTCTTTTTTATTACTAGACTAGAAAAGTTAACCCCTTAGGTGTATAATGAGTTAAAAGATACACGTGGAGGGTGATGGTTATGAATCCGGCATTAATTGAAATTGTATTACATGCAGTCAAAGAAAAATATGTTAGCGAAAAAGCGTTCTATACGACCCAGTTAGGCATTTCAGCTCAAAGTTGGGACCGATGGAAGAAAGGCGAGCAAGGTTTACGCTATGACAACATTCAAATCTTAGCGACTTTATTTACGGATTATGAATGGATGCTCGTTCAAAAAGTTGTCCGCAATTGTGAATTGTTCCCGGAAGTCATTAAAGATCCAGTTAAAGAATATACATTTTTAAAGTTCCAAATTGCTAAAACATGGATGCAACATAATATGGCTCGAATTGAATGGCATCAAACCGAAGCCAATGAAGTGGATAGTCCTCGAAAATCGAATGCGACGATCTTACAACTCGTTGCTGATTACCATTTATGGGGGTATAATGATATTATTGAATTACGATTACCGGGCATTATCCGTCAACAAATTGAATCCAATGAAGTCTGTTTACTTGAATGGGTTGATAATCAAAGTGAGCAATTGAAAGGTAGTGTTCGTAACAAGGAGTAAGTACGAGGTGACCTATGAGTAAAAGAAAGCGCAATGTTAAAAAGAAACCGTGGCACACACTATTTAAAAATCCAACATCAGTATTTCAAACGATTAACCGAATCGCGATTTTTATTATTTGCCTTTTTTTACTCCTAGCTCTACTAAAATGGCAATGGGACAAACCCTTTAGTCCAATGGAAGATTGGCTGACTCCATCAGGAATGATCTCCCAAAAACAAAAACGTGCATTTATCGAACAATTAGCTCCTACCGCTCAAGAACTGGAACAAACCTATGGTATTTTGCCCAGTGTTATTTTAGCTCAAGCAGCGTTAGAGTCGAATTACGGCCATAGTGAACTAGCCAGTCAATATTACAATTTATTTGGCGTTAAAACAGAAGCCAGTGACCCCAATGGTGTCAATTTTGTAACTGACGAATATATTGACGGGGAATGGATTGAAATTACCGATCGCTTTAAAGTGTACAGCTCATGGGAAGAATCATTGCGCAAACATTCGGAACTTTTATATTACGGAACTTCTTGGGATGAAGATTTTTATTCAGACGTTTTAGAAGGTAAAAATTATAAAGCGCAAGCTAAAGGACTTCAATCAGCAGGTTATGCGACCGATCCAGGTTATGCAAATAAAATCATTGAAATGATTGAATATTGGCAATTAGACCAGTATGATGCTAAATAAATCGTTAAGAATTTGAAGAGGAATAAACCTTTTCAAATTCTTTTTTTAATTTCCCCTATCGCTTATGAAAGAAAGTGCTAACGTTTCGGGGGTTTGTTATAATAGATAAGTGAAACTATATAAGGAGGAACTAGCGTGTCATCTTTACTTGAAAGCATTGAACAATTAAACGATAAACAAAAAGAAGCGGTCTTAACCACAGAAGGTCCGGTATTAATTGCTGCTGGGGCTGGAAGTGGGAAAACTCGCGTATTAACTCATCGCATCGCCTATTTAGTAGAGATGAAAGATGTAAATCCTTGGAATATTTTAGCCATTACCTTTACGAATAAAGCAGCTACTGAAATGAAAGAGCGTGTACAACAACTAGTCGGGGATAAAGCAGAAGCCATTTGGGTTTCAACCTTCCACGCAATGTGTGCTCGCATTTTACGTCGTGAAGCGGCTTTTGTAGGTTATACGAATAACTTTTCAATTGTCGATCCAAGTGAACAACAAACCCTTATGAAACAAGTTTTAAAAGACTTAGATTTAGATAGTAACCGTTTCAGTTATAAAGACATGTTATGGGTTATTGATGATGCTAAAAATAAAGGAATGATGCCAGAAGATTTTGCCAAGGAAGCCGAAGGCTTTATGGGTGAAATTTATTCGAAAGTGTATCATTTATACCAGCGACGTTTAAAAGAATCCAATGCGATGGATTTTAACGATTTAATTTTACTCACGGTCCAATTATTGGAAGACCATGAAGATATTCGCCGTTTTTACCAAAATAAATTTCAATACATTCACGTAGATGAGTATCAAGATACAAACGAGTCTCAGTATTTACTTATTCGTTATTTATCAGGCCTTCTTCAAAACGTTTGTGTCGTAGGGGACGCGGATCAAAGTATTTATGGTTGGCGTGGGGCGAAGATGGAAAATATGTTGAACTTTGAAGAAGATTATCCTAACGCGAAGGTTATTTTATTAGAACAAAATTACCGCTCAACTCAACGTATTTTAGATGCTGCGAACAGTGTCATCATTAATAACGTCCAACGAAAAGACAAACAACTTTGGACGGCAGCCGGGCAAGGAGATAAAGTCCAACACTATGAAGCCCAAACAGATTTAGAAGAAGCTCAATTTGTCATTCAGCAAATTGCCCAATTAAAAGAAGATAAAGGGTGTTCTTACAGTGACTTTGCGATTCTTTACCGTACCCAAGCTCAGTCGCGTAGTTTGGAAGAACGTCTGATGACTGCTAATATTCCTTACAAAATTATCGGAGGACTAAAGTTCTACGCTCGTAAAGAAATTGTGGACACCATGTCCTATTTACGTTTAATTGCTAACCCTAATGACAACATTAGCTTTAACCGAATTATTAATGTGCCAAGACGAGGCATTGGTCCAACAACCGTTGAACGTTTAGCTGCGTTTGCTAATGAAACCAATGTCAGTTGGTTTAAAGCGATCGAAATGATTGAGCACTCCAACGTGCCAGCCGCGTCTCAAAGAAAACTTAAAGAATTTTACCAAATGATTAACCGACTTAGACAACAAGCAACTTATTTTAACGTGACCGACTTATTAGAAGAAGTATGGGAGCAAAGTGGGTATGTGCTTGATTTACGTCGCAAAAACGATTTAGAATCCAAAAGTCGCTTAGAAAACTTAGAAGAATTTGAATCCGTTACCCGAGAATTCGACGAAACTTATGATCCAGAAGAACAAGAAACAGACCCGGATTTCCAGCAAGAACGTCCTACGGCGCCAATTCAAGAAACGACGCTAATGAATACACCTTCTATTGGTGAGTCCTTCGTGTTAGCTTTAGACGGCGAGGAGCCGGTTATTGAAGAAGACAATGAAGGGTTAGAAGCATTGACCGTCTTTTTAACGAATTTATCTTTAGTGACGGATAATCAAGAAGAAAATGCCGGAGATGAAGTGACCTTGATGACTCTTCATGCGGCTAAAGGGTTAGAGTTTCCATACGTCTTTATGGTTGGAATGGAAGAAGGGCTCTTTCCAATTAGTCGTTCTTTAGATGATGAAGAAGATTTAGAAGAAGAACGTCGTCTAGCTTACGTAGGTATGACTCGTGCAGAAAAGCGGTTATATTTAACCCATGCTAAGCGCCGTTTACTTTATGGACGCCATCAGTACAATGCGATGAGTCGTTTTATTGATGAAATTGATAAAGATCTTGTTCAAAGTATTCGCCCAAGTTTTCGTTCAGCGGTTGCTTATGATGAGTCCCGCTCTTATGGCCGTAAAAAGCCAAGTTTTCGTTCCCCATTATTAAGTAAAAAACCACCTCGACCTGTCCAACATTCAGGTGAGTCAGTCAATTGGCAAGTCGGCGACAAAGTCGATCACCGCGCTTGGGGCGAAGGAACCATTGTTCAAATCAGTGGCGATGAAGGAGAAGTTACTTTAAAGGTTGCCTTTGATTCGCAAGGCATTAAAGATTTACTCGCCGCTTACGCTCCAATTGAAAAGATAGAATAGATCGATGCGAAGTTAGATATTCCGTGATATACTAATACAATGGAAAAGAGGTCAAATAAATGACAGATGCTTTAAGTGTCGAACAGCAAAAAGAACGTTTAAATAGGTTAATTAAAGAGCTTAATGAATATGCTTATCAATATTACGTGTTAGATCAGACAACTATTTCTGATAGTGAATATGACCAACTTTACCGAGAGTTAGAAACCATTGAACAACAACATCCCGAATGGATCACACCCCAATCTCCTACCCAACGAGTTGGCGATGTATTATTAGAAGGGTTTCAAAAGGTTGAACATGATACACCGATGTACAGTTTAAGTAACGCTTTTAACCGTCAAGAAATTGAAAGTTTTATTGACCGCGTCAAAAAAGCTACCGGACCTGACGTTACTTTTATGTGTGAATGTAAGATTGATGGTTTAGCCATTAATTTAAACTACGAAGAAGGCCAATTTGTTCAAGGAGCGACCCGCGGTGACGGGACGGTCGGCGAAGATATTACAACTAACTTAAAAACAATTCGCTCTTTACCACTAACGCTTAGAAAAAATCAAACCGTGGAAGTAAGAGGCGAAGCTTACATGCCTAAAGCCGTGTTTGCTCAGCTCAACGAAGAACGAGACTTAGAAGGACTGCCGCCTTTTGCTAATCCTCGAAACGCAGCTGCTGGGGGATTAAGGCAAGTCGATCCTAGACAAGTGGCTAAGCGGCAACTAAATATGTTTGTCTACAGTGCTTCGTTAAACGATACCTTTCAACCACAAACGCAAGAAGAGTTATTCCAGCAACTGGACGCTTTAGGTTTTCGAACGAATTCATTGAACCGACTTTGTCAAACAGTCGATGAAGTGATGGCTTTTATTGATGAAATTAGTCAAAAACGTCATAACTTACCTTATGAAATCGATGGCGTGGTTGTTAAAGTAGATCAATTTAATTACCGAGAACAATTAGGTTACACCGTTAAAGCGCCACGATGGGCGATCGCTTATAAGTTCCCTGCTCAATTAGAAGAAACTATTCTTCGAGAGGTCGAGTGGACCGTTGGACGGACGGGTGTTGTTACACCAACGGCTTTAATGGATCCCGTTCACTTAGCAGGGACCACTGTCCAACGAGCGAGCTTACACAATATTGATTTAATTCAAACTCTAGATGTTCGCTTAGGGGATACGATTACGGTTCATAAAGCAGGCGATATTATTCCTGAAGTGACCGGAGTCATTTTAGAAAAGAGACCTGAAGAAGCAAAGCCTCTATTTATTCCAACTCATTGTCCTGAGTGTGACCACGAACTGGTTCGTATCAATGAGGAAGTGGCTTTACGATGTGTTAATCCTTTATGTCCTGCTCAACAAATGGCACAATGGATTCACTTTGTCTCTCGGGATGCGATGAATATTTCTGGAATCGGCGAAAAGATGATCCAGCAATTTTTAAAACAAGAACTAGTCCAAACTTTTCCTGATTTATATCGTTTAACCAAAGAAGATTTTCTAACGTTAGAACGAGTCGGCGAAAAAACTGCTCAAAATATGTACGATGCGATTCAACAGTCTAAAGAAAACTCTCTAGAACGTTTGCTCTTTGGTTTAGGGATTCATCACATCGGCTCTAAAGCAGCCCTTTTAATCGCTCAACGTTTTGAGACGATGGACCGCATCCAACAATCAACGGCCCAAGAGATCAGCAACATCGATGGTATTGGCGATATTATTAGCCAATCTTTAGTTATGTATATGAGTGATTTAGATCATCAAAAGATGATTGCCGAATTTAAAGAGTTAGGTGTGAATTTAAACTACTTAGGAATGACCCAAGAAGATTTAAACCAACAAGACAACTTTTGGACTGGCAAAACCGTTGTCTTAACGGGAACGCTAGAACAATTAACTCGTAATGAAGCTAAACAACGCCTACAAGCTTTAGGAGCTAAAGTAACTGGCAGTGTGTCTTCTAATACAGACATTGTCGTAGCCGGCGAAAAAGCTGGCAGCAAATTAACCCGGGCTCAAGAGCTAGGCATTGAAGTATACACTGAAGAAATGTTTATGGAACAACTAATTGAAAGTGAGGGATAAAAATATGCATCGTAAATTTAAATGGATCGCTTTAGGATCCTCTATTATGCTTTTAACAGGGTGTTTAAACCGATTAGATCAAGAAGTGGTCGAAACTACGAACCCAACGACTACCACTTCTGGCGTTCAAACAACGCGTAATCAATTATCAGATGAATTTTACCGAGCTGTCATTGAAGATGGCCGATATCAAGTAGCCTCTTCAGCCAGTGCAGATCAACACGTCACTTCTAGCAGTAATATGCGCGCGTTTGAAGAAGGATTACTTCAAATTACTAAAAATGTCTTTCCAACGGATCAATATTTCTTAAGAGAAGGACAAATTATTAATGCAGAAACGCTAACCCAATGGGTTAGCCGCGAATCAACAGATAATCCGGATGGATTAAACCCTCAGCAGGAAACGAAACCTGAAAGAGAACAAGAATCCCAAGCAGAAGAATCGACTAGCGAGCCGGAAAACCCAGAAGAACAATCTGAATCCACTCAAGAAGGCGAAGAAAATAACCAAGTCATTACAGATGTCGACTCAACACCCATTTATTTAAACCAAATTTTAGAAAAAGATATCGTCATTGAAACAGAAGACGGTTATGAATTAGCCGGAGTGGCGATTGGATTATCAATGAATAGTGTGTATTCTTATACAGATAATAATGGAAACGTCTACGAACAAGAAATTTCCCAAGGGGAATTACGTGAACGCGGTAAGTCTTATGCGAATATTATTATTGGCCGCTTGAGAAACGACGAGCGTCTACGCTCTGTGCCAATTATAGTAGGTATTTTCCAACAAGCAAAAGATGAAGAAGTTGTTGGCGGTACTTATGTCTTAGATGGAATTTCTAGAGAAGGTAATGCGGTGTCTGATTGGACAGAGTTAAATAACCGTCGTGTATTATTACCAACCCCAGAGGGTAGCGACCAAGCCGTGTTCTTTACTGAATTTAGAAACCAAGTTAATGACTTCTTCCCGAATTTAAATGGAATCAGTGCGGAAGCGTTATACATTGACAACAACTTATCTACTTTAAATATAGAAATCATTACGCAATTTTATCAAATAACGGAAATTGCAGCGTTAACTCAACACGTTGTTGACGTCGGACAAAATACATTACCTCAAGATGTGCTGATTGAAATTCGCATTATTTCCAGTGAAGGAACGGAAGGATTTATCGGCCGTGACGCCGGTCAAAAAGAGTTTACAACTCACGTTTTTAGACGTTAAAATGATTCATTTTTTGTTATGACGTGTGATAAAATAATAGTATTAAGTCAAGCTATAGGAGGAATAAAAGATTATGATGTCTCGTAAAGAAATGAGCCATATTGCTGCGATTATGAAGCTAGATCTAAGTGATGAAGAATTAGATCAAATCGTTGATCGCTTTAAACGTATCGAAGAGTTTGCTAAGGAAATGGAAACGATCGATACGTCAAATGTTGAAGGAACTTATTACGGTAATCGCATTATTAATGTTTATCGTGAAGATGTACCAAAACCTGTCGAAAATCGCGATGAGATTTTAGAACATGCGATCGATACAGAAGACGGATTTATCCGTGTACCAGCAATTATGGAGGAGGCTTAACATGAGTTATCCACAAACAATGAAGGAACTAAAACAAGGTTTACAAGAAGTAAAATTCACATCCGTTGAATTAGTAGAGCATTACTACAACCAAATCGAAGAGCACAATGAAGCATTAGGTGCTTTTTTATGGTTAGATAAAGAGTACGCTCTAGAACAAGCAAAACAAGCAGATGAAAGAGGTTACAAAGGAGATGCTCCTTTACTAAACGGTATTCCTGTAGCTGTTAAAGACAATATTTTAACAAAAGCATTTAAAACAACTGCCGCTTCTAAAATGCTCGAAGACTTTGTTGCTACATTTGATGCAACGGTTGTTCGCCAATTACAAGAAGCTGGCGCTGTCATTATGGGTAAAACCAACATGGATGAATTTGCTATGGGTCCATCCAATGAAACAAGTTATTTCTACCCAGCTCATAACCCATGGGATACCACACGTACACCAGGAGGTTCTTCCGGAGGATCTGCAACAGCTGTTGCGGCTCGTTTAGTACCTGCTGCACTAGGAACAGACACAGGCGGAAGCATTCGTCAACCAGCCGCTTACACTAACTTAGTCGGTTTAAAACCAACTTACGGTTTAGTGTCTCGCTGGGGTGGTATTAGCTTTGCATCAAGTTTTGACCAAATTGGTCCAATGACTTTAACTGTTGAAGACAACGCGTTACTTTTAGAAGCAATCGCTAGCTATGATGAGAAAGATTCAACAAGCTTACAAGATGTTCAATATGACTTTTCATCAAAAATTGGTGAATCAGTTAAAGGATTAAAAATTGCTTTACCAAAAGAATTTATGAGCGACGATGTAAGTGAAGACATTCGTCAAGCAGTTAAAGAAGCAGCGGACTTTTACCGCGAACAAGGAGCAACAGTTGAAGAAGTCTCGATTCCACTGGCCGTTCATATTGCACGCTTATATGAAATTTTAGCTTACGGGGAAGCCTCAACGAGCTTACAACGTTACGATGGTTTAAGATACGGCTACCGCGCAGAAGATGCTCAAAACTTAGAAGAAGTTTACGTTAAAAGCCGTACTCAAGGATTCGGTGAAGAAGTTAAAACACGTATGATGTTAGGAACAGCTTCGATTGTTCAACGCAATAAAGAATCTTTCTACCATAAAGCAGCGAAAGTTCGTACATTATTAGTGAATAGTGTTATGGAACTTTTAGAAGACTATGACCTTATTCTTGCACCATCAACTGCTGTTACCGCTCCTAAATTAGGTGAAACAATGGAAGACGCTCAAGCGGATATGAGTGACAATGTGGCGGTTATTGCCAACTTAGTCGGTATTCCAGCTCTCTCATTCCCAGCAGGTGTCGACAAAGCAGGTATGCCAATTGGAATTCAATTAATGGCAAAACCACTGAATGAAAAAACAATTTATCAAGCCGCTCACGCTTATGAAACAAACCATGATTTCACAAGCCAAGCGCCATCATTATAGGAGGTACCCATGAACTTTGAAACAGTCGTTGGACTTGAAGTCCACGTTGAATTAAAAACCGATTCAAAAGCTTTTAGTCCGTCTCCAGCTCACTTTGGAGCCGCGCCGAATGCGAATGCTAATGAAATTGACTGGGCTTATCCAGGGGTATTACCTGTGGTTAACCGTCGCTCAGTAGAGTATGCGATCCGTGCATCCTTAGCGATAAACTGTCAAATTCATAACGAAATGCATTTTGACCGTAAAAACTATTTCTATCCAGATAACCCATCAGCTTACCAAATTACCCAAGATGCCCGTCCAATCGGGTACGACGGTTATTTAGACATTGAAGTCGACGGTAAAACTCGCCGTATTCGCATTCAAAGACTTCACTTAGAAGCGGATGCAGGTAAAAACACCCATGGAAATGACGGCTATTCATATGTTGACTTAAACCGTCAAGGAACTTCTTTAGTTGAGATCGTCACTCACCCAGATATTCGCTCTGGTAAAGAAGCACAAGCCTTTTTAGAGGCATTACGCGAGAAGTTACTTTATACAGAAGTATCTGATGTGAAGATGGAAGAAGGTTCTCTTCGTTGTGACGCGAACGTTTCTATTCGACCATTTGGTTCAGAAGAATTCGGTAATAAAGCCGAAATTAAAAACTTAAACAGTTTCAACTACGTTCGTCGCGGAATTGAATTTGAAGAAGTTCGTCAAGCAGAAATGGTTCAAGCAGGGGAAACACCTGTTCAAGAAACCCGTGCTTATGTTGAAGGAACGGGCGAAACCGTTTCTTTACGTGTAGACGATGAAGCATCTGACTATCGCTTAATTCCAGAACCGGACTTACCACCATTTGAAGTTCCAGAAGAGTGGGTAGAAGAAATTCGTCAAAGTTTACCAGAAATGCCTTCTGAACGACGCGAACGTTATATTAAAGATTACGATTTACCAGAATATGACGCAAAAGTCTTAACACTCACTAAAGAAATGTCTGACTTCTTCGATCAAACCGTCGCAAAAGGAGCCGATCCAAAATTAGCTTCTAACTGGTTAATGGGTGAAACTTCTGCTTACTTAAATAGCGAAGAAAAAACATTACATGATATCGCTCTAACGCCAGAAAACTTAGCTGAAATGATCAGCTTAATTAAAGACGGAACAATTTCAACTAAAATGGCGAAGAAACTCTTTAGCTTATTAGTTGAAGAAGGCGGATCCGCAAAAGAAATTGCAGACCGCGAAAATATGGTTCAATTAAGTGATCCAGCTCAACTACAACCATTCGTTGACGAAGTATTAGCTGAAAACCCACAATCAGTCGAAGACTATAAAGGTGGTAACAAACGTGCGATTGGTTTCTTAGTGGGTCAAATGATGCAAAAAACTAAAGGACAAGCAAACCCTGGAGTTGTTAACAAGCTATTAGCGCAAGCTCTAGAAAATGCTTAATTAACTTTCAAAAGACTCGTTAATTATTAGCGAGCCTTTTGAATATTTAAATTTCAATATAATGGGTTACATCTGAATTGAACTTATGTTATATTAATTAAAGCAACTTTAATTAAGATGTAATATTAATTATACGGAAAGGCGAGTCATTGTGAGGAAAGAAATCATAACAAGTGTTTTAATCCTATTATCTCTTGTACTCATTTACTTTGGAGGGGTAGGTTATTATGCAAAACGCTTTACTGGCGGGACAACTTTTTCGGGTGTAAAAATTGGTCAGTTAACGGTTGATCAAGCACAAGAAAAAATTGAATCTGACTTATCTAGCCGGGTTATTAAAGTCGAAGAAGATGGACAAGCAGTAGGTCAAGTTGATGTAGGAAGTTTAGAGCCTACTTACAACGTTAAAGGGGAGTTAGAAGCTCTTTATAAGGCGCAAGACCCAAGAATGTGGCCGATTAGCTTTTTCAAACCCTTTGTTATTCAACAACCTTTAGAGCATCAAATTCAATTTAATGAAGAAGCTGTTGCTCAGGCGATTGACCAGTTAGATATTGATAACGACAATCGTACGCCCGTTCAAGAAGCGGCATTAGTTTATACCCCAGAAGCTGGCTATCAAGTAGAAGAAGGTCAAGCGGGCGACCAAGTAAGTGTTGGTTCATTAAGTTATGCAGTAAAAGATGCTTTAGCTAAATCAAAAAATAAATTAGATTTAAAAGATGCTTATCAACAACCTCGAGTTGCTTCTGAGGATGAGGAAATTCAATCACTGCTACAATTAATTGAAGATATCGCAACAACTCACGTTACCTTAGACATTGCAGGCGATCAAGTAACTATTCCTCAAGATTTAATTGAAAGCTGGATCTATTTTGATGAAGATAACCGCTTAGTCATCGACGAACATTTAGTCAAAGTTTATATTGATGAATTAAACGATCAGTATGCTACTTTTGATAAAGTTCGTTCATTTAACAGTACTCTGCAAGGAACAGTCGAAGTGATCCCAGGATACATGGGTTGGGCGATTGATAAGGAAATTGAAACCAATAATATTATTGCCAACTTATTAAATCACGAAGATATTGAACGTGAACCTGCTGTATTGGGAACGGTGATGGAATCAAATCAAAACTTAAAAGATGATGTAGGCGATACATACATTGAGATCGACTTAACTCATCAAACAATGTTTTTATATTTAGACGGCAAATTAGAAATCGAAACACCGATTGTATCAGGAACAGCCGGGGTAACACCGACTGAACCAGGCGCTCACGCAGTTAATAGTATGTTAGCTAATACAAACTTAGTTGGATTTAACCCAGTATCTAACGTTAGCTACTCCACTCCAGTTGCTTATTGGGTTGGATTTGACGATAATGCTCAAGGAATCCACGACGCTAGTTGGCAAGGTTACTTTGGGGGCAATGCTTATACAACGTCGGGATCTTTAGGATGTATTAATACACCTTTAGATAGCGTTTCTGAGATCTTCAGCCACGCTGAAATGGGAATGCCTGTTATTGTCTTTTAATTTTTCATAGATGTTTACTCATTTTTGGAGTAAACATCTTTTTTTATTTTAGATGAATTGCAATAATTATTGCGACAAAAAGTTATTCTAACTGAACGAGTTCGTGCATGAGTACTTCAAAAGGTGTTTTAAAATCTAAGCATTTTCTAGGTCGATTGTTTATCAACCATAGCGCATTGAAAAGATCATGTTCCGTAATTTTAGCTAGATCTGTGCGTTTAGGGAAAAATTCTCTGAGTAATCCATTGGAATTCTCGTTAGTCCCTCTCTGCCAGGCACTGTAAGCATCCGCAAAGTAAAAAGCGATGTTTTGTTGTTCGATGTCTGAATAACAAGCAAATTCTTTCCCACGATCAGAGGTGAAACTTTTGAGAGCTTCTTTGGGGAAAGATTGAATCAACTGATTTACA
>NZ_FNEL01000036.1 GCF_900100125.1 Dolosicoccus paucivorans
AGTTAGCCCTCTGCTAGCGGGCTCTTTTAAAAAATCCCCCGAACGATCACCAATGGATCATTCGGGGGGATTTATTTGCGCGACTTATGTCACAGGCTCATTTAGTTATTAATTTCGCGAACAATAGTTCGTCAAATTTAGTCAAACATGGTATAATAGAAATAGATATTGATAAAGAAACTGAAAATATTAAACGAGGTGAGAAGTCAGTTGGCAAAAGATGAAATTATTATAAAAGGTGCCCGCTCACATAACTTAAAAAATATTGATTTAACGATTCCAAGAGACCAACTGGTCGTAGTGACTGGACCTTCCGGTTCAGGAAAGAGTTCTTTAGCTTTTGATACCTTATACGCTGAAGGACAACGTCGTTACGTGGAAAGTTTATCTGCTTACGCCAGACAATTCCTAGGTCAAATGGAAAAGCCCGATGTAGATTCCATTGAAGGGTTAAGTCCTTCCATTTCGATTGACCAAAAAACGACCAGTCATAACCCGCGCTCGACGGTGGGGACAGTGACGGAAATTAACGACTATTTAAGACTCTTGTATGCCAGAGCAGGAACGCCTTATTGTCCAAACCATCATATTCCGATTGAACGTCAATCCGCTGAACAAATGGTGGATCAAATTTTAGAACTGCCTGAACGAACCCGTATTCAAATTTTAGCTCCTTATATTCGCGACAAACGAGGCCAACATAAAATGGTCTTACAAAAGATCGCAAAAGAAGGCTTTGTCCGGGTCCGTGTTGACGGCGAGATTTATGATTTAGAAGAAGTACCGGAATTAGAGAAAAATAAAAAACACTCTATTGATATTGTTGTTGACCGGATTGTTATTAAAGAGGGTGTGCGTTCCCGATTATTCGACTCTGTTGAAACAGCTCTTCGTTTAACGGAAGGCTTTTTAACGGTAGATGTTATTGGTGAAGAACCTTTATACTTTAACGAACATTACGCCTGTCCTTTTGGAGATTTTCAAGTAGGCGAAATCGAACCCCGTCTTTTCTCATTTAACGCGCCCTTTGGAGCCTGTCCGGACTGCGATGGGCTAGGATCAAGACTAACGGTCGATGAAGAACTGGTCGTGCCCAACCCTGAATTAAGTTTAGAAGAAGGGGCTTTTGAGCCGTGGAATCCAATCAGTTCAAGCTACTATCCAAGCATGTTAGAACAATTCGCTAAAAGTCAAAAGATTCCTATGGATGTGCCTTATAAAGACTTACCGAAGAAAACCCAAGGTCTTTTAAAATACGGTTCTCCTGACGCGAAGTTTAAATTTACTTTTAAACGTATGCGTGGCGGTGTTAAGACGACTTATATTCCTTTTGAAGGCATAGTAACGAATATTGAGCGCCGCTTCCATGAGACCAATTCCGATTATACAAGGGAAGTTTTACGTCAATATATGACGGAATTAACGTGCCCCACTTGTAAAGGACAACGTCTTAACGAACAAGCTTTAAGTGTTAAAATCGACACAGATAAAAGTATTGCGGATATTTCTAACCTTTCTATTGGCGACGCGGTGGAGTTTTTTGAAACGTTAAACTTCCATGGCGGGAAAGCAATGATTGCTCAACCGATCGTAAAAGAAATTAGCGACCGTTTAAGCTTTTTAAAAAACGTCGGGTTAGATTACTTGTCTCTAGACCGTGTGGCTGGTTCATTATCTGGTGGAGAAGCTCAGCGAATTCGTCTAGCAACACAAATCGGTTCGAACTTAACCGGCGTTCTTTATATATTAGATGAGCCATCTATTGGATTGCACCAGCGCGACAACACCCGCTTAATTCATTCCTTAGAACAAATGCGCGATTTAGGTAATACCCTTATTGTCGTCGAGCACGACGAAGAGACGATGCTCGCAGCAGACTACATTGTCGACTTAGGTCCTGGTGCCGGTGAAGGTGGTGGCTACGTTACGGCTGCCGGAACGCCCCAAGAAGTAATGAAAAATAAAGACTCGTTAACGGGACGTTATCTATCCGGGAAAGAAAAAATCGAAGTTCCGAAAGAACGACGCAGGGAAGATAAAGGTTGGGTGACCTTAACGGGAGCGAAAGAAAACAACTTAAAAAATATTGATGTGTCGATTCCCATTGGACGTTTTACAGCCATTACCGGTGTTTCCGGATCCGGTAAGAGTACTCTTATCAATCAAATTTTAAAAATTGCTTTAGCTAAAGAGTTAACTAGTACAAAAGATCGTCCTGGTCAATTTGATTCCTTATCGGGTTATGAAGACTTAGAAAAAGTCATCGATATTGACCAAAGTCCGATCGGACGAACGCCACGCAGTAACCCGGCCACTTATACGAGTGTCTTTGATGATATACGGGATTTATTTGCGTCAACAAATGAAGCAAAGCTTCGTGGGTATGCTAAAGGACGTTTTAGTTTTAACGTTAAAGGAGGACGCTGTGAGGCGTGTTCTGGAGGCGGTATTAATAAGATTGAAATGCACTTTTTACCTGATGTATATGTGCCGTGTGAAGTGTGTAAAGGGAAACGCTACAACTCAGAAACTTTAGAAATTAAATATAAAGGAAAAGATATTTCCCAAGTATTAGATATGACGGTAGAAGATGCGACGGAATTCTTTGACGCCATTCCTAAAATTAAACGCAAACTGCAAACTTTACTTGATGTCGGATTAGGTTACATTCGTTTAGGTCAATCGGCCACCACTTTATCGGGAGGAGAAGCCCAGCGAATGAAATTAGCCGCGGAATTACAGCGGGTCTCAACCGGGGATACGTTTTATATTTTAGACGAACCGACCACCGGACTTCATGCGGATGACATTAAAAAGTTACTCAAAGTGTTAGATCGTTTAGTAGAAGCCGGCAACACAGTCGTCGTAATTGAACATAACTTAGATGTCATTAAAACGGCCGACTATATTATCGACTTAGGTCCAGAAGGAGGCGTTGGGGGCGGTGAAATTGTCGCCACAGGTACTCCAGAAGAAGTCGCTAAAGTTAAAGAAAGTTATACAGGACACTATTTAAAAGATATTTTAACTAAATAAGATGATCGAAGGTGGACGACAGTCTGCCTTCTTTTTTTGAAGATCGGCCTCTAGACCCATGAAACCTCTTAAAATATCTTGCATAATAAAGGTAGGATGAAACGAAGGAACAAAGGAGGATTACCATGGACCAAAAAGAACGCATCTTAGCTTTAGTTAAAGAAGGCACGCTTTCAATGGAAGAAGCTTTAGAGTTATTAGAGCATTTAGATGAACCAACTAAAGAAACGACCTCACAAGAAACAACAACAGTAGATGAAGAAGCAGTCAAAGAACAAATCGATGAGTTATTGAAAGAAAAAGAAACATTACAAAAAGAACAAACCATCGCTAAACAACGCCAACGTGAATTAGAAGTATTAAAAGAGTTTGATGACTTAACTCCCGAGTTGGAAAGTGATTTACAAAATTATCAACAAAAAGTGGCTGAACTGCAACAAGAAATTGATCGTATTGAAGAACAACTCAGCCAATTGAATCAACAAACGCCTCTTCATTGGCAAGAGATGGCGCAAGACCTTAAACAAACCATTCAAGAAACAACTGAGAAAATTACCACTGAAAGTGAAAAATTATTTGAAAATAGTGACCAAATAAAAGATAAAGTGAGTGATTTTGTCAAAAGTGTATTAAATCATTATACAGTCCGATCTGTCGGTGACTATTTTGGCATTGAATGGGCCAAAGCAACGACCCAACATCAAAGTTATGAGATGGAAGCCAGTGACTTAAAAGTATTGGATCTTCAAATGCCAGAAGGTGAGTGGACGATTAAAACCCATTCTAAACCAACGGTTTACATTGAAGGTCAATGGGCGATTTATGGCGACCCTAAAGATTTGGCTAGTGAAGTGGAAGCATGGCATCAAGTCAAAGTAACGGATCAAACATTAAAGCTTACGACCACTTCCGGACAAGTTGCGTTTAAAGGAACCATGTACTTACCAGACTTTGACCTTGACAGTGTGACGATTAAATTAGGAAAAGGTCAGCTTAATTTAGATCACGTGAGCGTAGGTAAGTTAGTCGTCGAAGGTAAAGTCTTAACGTGTGAACTGGATCGTTTGAAAGCGCAAAAATTTTATTTGAATTTAATTAATGGTAAACTAGCGGTAGATCAATCTTTTATTGAAAATAGTACGTTATCCGTCATTAAAGGAGACGTTCGTTATACTGGACCGGTAGGGAATGTTCAATCAAACATCATTCATGGTAATCATTACATTACTAAAACCGATGAAACGTCCAGTGCGTTCAACGTATCGAACGTTAAAGGTGATGTAAAAGTCGCTTTATTAGAAACCGTTGGCTTAAAAGGGAAAATGAAACAAACGAGCGGTAAAGTATTAGAGCGTCTACTAAATGGCGTCTTGCAACCGCAAACGTCTGAAAAAGTCACTTATGTGACTCGTCAAGTGCCTCAAGAAACCGCAACGGTCACTTTAGAAGCCAATTTAACGGCTGGGGACGTCTATTTAAAAGATCATCATTTAAATTAAAAAGGAGTGTTTATTCATGCGTAAATTATATAAATCATCAACTAATAAAATGTTAGCTGGCGTCTGTGGCGGGTTAGCAGAGTATTTTAACGTCGACCCAACGTTAGTTCGTATTATCTTTGGTGTGTTATTTTTATCTGGTAGTATCGGTATTTGGCTTTATATTTTACTAGCACTTATTTTACCTTATGACTATCAAGTAAATGAACAACGTCCACATTTTAAACAAGAAAAACCGACTCAATTCGATCAGTTTTTTGCAGATAAACAGGCTCCTAAAGATGTCACCGAGGAAGATTGGTCTGACTTTTAAGAATAGGAAGTGGTATTGATGCAACAAGCAATTTTATCTGTTTTAATTAACGCGCTAGGATTTATCGTTCTATCGCAAATTTCACCTAAAATTTATGTTAGAGACTTTAAAACATCTCTACTAGCAGGAACGGTCTTTGCTTTATTAAGTTCTTTCTTGCTACCGATTTTAACGGTATTGTCATTCCCGATTACCTTTTTAACCTTTGGTTTATTCCAATTGTTCTTAAATGGGTTAATCGTCGTTTTGACGGATCGTTTAATCGATGGATTTCATGTTAAATCCATTTGGGCGGGGGTCTTAGTGGCCTTTATTTTATCACTGTTACAATCAGCGATTTTTGCTCGCTAATCGACGTTGAAGCTGGCCTAAGGTCAGCTTTTTTATTTTCTCTAAAGTCTTCTTGGCGTGTGTTATACTTAATGAAAACCGATTAAAGAAAAGAGGCTAACTATGGAACCTTACGTAACTGTTGAAGAGATTGTCAGTATGTTAGACGTTGATATTGCTTACGGGTTAGATTTTAAAGACCGTGAAATTGATACGAGTGAAATTTCTAGACCAGGTATTGTGTTAAGAGAAGATATTCGTCAATATCCTAAAGACCGAATTCAAGTGTTAGGATATACAGAAATGTCTTACATTGATTTACAAACCAGTGAAGAGCGCTTAGATATTTTCCGCCGTATTTGTCGTCGTAGCACTCCGGCTGTTGTTGTATCAAGAGGGATAGAAGTGCCTAAAGAATTGATTCAAGCTGCTAAAGAAAAGGAAGTTCCTGTTCTAACGGCGCGTTCCCGGACCACTCGGGTAGTTGCTAACTTAACGAATTTTTTAGAGTCGCGTTTAGCTGAGCGTTTATCAAAGCACGGCGTATTCATTGAAATATATGGTGTCGGCATTATGCTCGTTGGCGGAAGTGGCGTAGGCAAATCAGAAACGGCTTTAGAATTAATTCACCGAGGTCACCGTTTAATTGCGGATGACCGAGTAGACCTTTATCAAATTGACGAATTAACGTTAATCGGTGAAGCGCCGGATATTTTACGAAACTTATTAGAAATTCGTGGCTTAGGTATTATTGATATTCAAACCCTTTACGGGGTCGCTTCCGTTCGTAAAACAAAACGTTTAGAGCTCATCGTCGAGCTAGTGAAAGACGATGGTAAAACTCAATATGACCGCTTAGGAAGCGCTCAAGAAACGGAACAAATCTTTGAAGTACAAGTGCCTAAAATTCGCATTCCCGTTAAAACAGGCCGTAACTTAGCAATTATTATTGAAGCGGCTGCTGCTAACTTTAGAGCTAGCGCCATGGGGTACGATGCAACGAAAGAATTTACTCAACGTTTAGAAAAACTGATCGAACGTAACAGTCAAGGAGAAGTAGAATGATCGGCTCACTTCAACCGATTGCCTTTCATTTAGGTCCGTGGCCCGTTTATTGGTACGGGTTAATTATCGGCGTGGGGATGTTTTGCGCTTACCGCTTAATGCTTCATTTAGCTAAGAAAAGAGGACTCCCGGAAGAGACGTTGCTTGATTTTATGTTTTGGAGCATTTTAATCGGCTTTATCGGAGCGCGGATTTATTATGTTATTTTTCAATGGGACTATTACCGCGGACATTTAGATCAAATCATGCAAATTTGGAATGGTGGATTAGCTATTTACGGTGGCGTTTTAGCCGGAGCTGGAACCATTCTTTACCTTGCTCGCAAAAAAGGATTAAACCCTTGGGTCATTTTTGATGTGGCTGCTCCTGGATTATTACTAGCTCAAGCTATTGGGCGATGGGGTAACTTTATGAACCAAGAAGCTTACGGCGGAGTGGTCAGTTTAGAGTTTTTACAACGTTTACGTCTTCCTTCTTGGTTAATTAATCAAATGTATATTGAAGGCGCTTATCATCACCCCACTTTTTTATATGAATCTCTTTGGAACAGTTTAGGCGTTTTAGTTTTACTTTTTATTAGTAAGAAACGTCAAGGATCCACGGGCGAAGTAGCGTGTAGTTATTTAATTTGGTACGGCTTAGGACGGATGGTCATTGAAGGGATGCGAACGGATAGTTTATATTTAGGTCCTTTGCGAGTGTCCCAGTGGCTGTCAGGTCTTCTTGTGTTAGTGGGAATGGGTTTATTATGGCAAGGCGACCGTCGTCATTACTTAGTTAAAAGGGGAAGATAAGATGAAAATAGCAGTATTAGGAACCGGTTCATGGGGAACTGCTCTAGCTAAATTGCTTTGCGAAAATGGTCATCAAGTATGTTTGTGGGGACGTCGCCAAGAAGTAGTCGATGAAATTAACCAACAGCACACGAACGACTACTATTTACAAAACACCCCTCTTCCTAAAGAACTTAAAGCAACGACCGACTTAAAAGAAGCGGTTTTACTCGCAGATTATTTACTTATTGTCGTTCCCACTCAAGCTATTCGACCTCTTAGTGAGCAATTAGTTTCACTTCTAAAAGAAAAAGAGATAGCTCCCGTCATTATTCACTCGTCTAAAGGATTAGAACAGGGGACGCATTTGCGTATTTCTCAAATTATTCAAGAATCGATCCCTTCTTCCTTGTATCAAGAAGTTGCGGTGTTATCAGGACCGAGCCATGCTGAAGAAGTCGTTAAAAAGGATTTAACGACGGTAACCATTGCTTGTACCAATTTAGAGGTGGCAAGAGATATTCAACAACTCTTTATGAATGATTACTTTAGGGTCTATACTAACCAAGACATTATCGGTGTTGAAATGGGAGCGGCTCTTAAAAATATTATCGCTGTGGCGGCGGGATTAATTAAAGGGTTAGGCTATGGCGACAACGCTCTCGCTGGATTAGTGACTCGAGGATTAGCGGAAATGACCCGCTTAGGAGTGGCGTTAGGTGCAGCCCCGTTAACTTTTTCAGGGTTAAGTGGGATTGGGGACTTGATTGTAACTGCCACCAGTCCTCATTCGAGAAACTGGCAAGCAGGGAAATTACTTGCTGAAGGCTATAGTAAAGAAGCCGTCTCCAAAAAAATCGGCATGATTGTGGAAGGAATTTGGACGACAAAAGCAGCTTATGAATTATCCGCTGAATATCAAGTGGAGATGCCGATTACGTACGCTTTATATGGCTTACTTTATGAAGATTTATCCGTCGAAGAAGGAGTTAGAGCCTTGATGATGCGTTCGGGTAAGCAAGAAGCTTCAATCCATACGCCAGAGAAGATATAATAAAAGAACAAAGAAAAGAGGGATGATATGACTAAAGAGACAAATCAAGTAACCAATATCGATGTTCTTGTTATCGGGGCAGGACCGGGCGGTTTAGCGGCGGCTTTATACGCTTCCCGGGCTAATTTATCAACAATTATTTTAGATAAAGGAGCACCAGGAGGCGAAGTGTTAAATACAAGTGAAGTTGAAAACTATCCCGGTTTTTCATTAATTTCAGGACCGGAACTCGCGGAACATATGTTTAATAGTGCGACACGTTTTGGGGCTCGTTATGAATACGGTGATGTGACGCATATTGAACCCGGACAAAAAAGTCACAAAGTCCACACGAGCCAAGGGATTTATGAAGCTAAAGCAGTCATTATTGCTACAGGGGCCCACCACCGTCACTTAAATGTTCCCGGGGAAGAAGCATTAGCTGGACAAGGCGTGTCTTACTGCGCTGTCTGTGATGGGTTCTTCTTTAAAGACCGCGAATTGATTGTTGTTGGAGGCGGCGACTCAGCAGTTGAAGAAGGGACTTATTTAACCCAATTTGCCAAAAAAGTAACTATTGTTCACCGCCGTGATGAATTACGCGCCCAACAAGTACTACAGGATCGTGCCTTTAATAACGATAAAGTAGAGTTCATTTGGGATTCAACGGTTGAAAGCATTAATGGCGACAACCAAGTGGAGTCGGTGACCATTAAAAATGTCAAAACCGGCGAAACTTATGATAAACCTACGGATGGCGTCTTTATTTATATTGGGATTTTACCTAACTCCGATCTAGTCAAAGATTTAGGTATTACCGATGACGAAGGTTGGATTATTACCGATAATAAAATGAGTACCAACATACCGGGCATTTACGCTGTAGGAGACGTTCGTCAAACGCCACTACGTCAAATCGCAACGGCTGTCGGAGATGGAAGTCACGCGGGACATTTTGCTTATGACTATATTCAATCACTCGATCAATAAGCGTGAGAAAAGGTTCGCTTGGGCGAATCTTTTTTTTGAGAAGTTATGAGAACGTTTTCAAAACAGTATCATTTGTTCATTAAAATGTGCTATGATTAAGGTAAGAAGTGAAATAATTAATAATTGAGGTGGACGCGATGAAATGGCAAGAACATGTACAACGTTGGAAAGAGTTTGCTAATTTAGATCCAACATTACAAGAACAACTCACTAAAGCTTCGAAAGAAGAACTAGAAGATGCTTTTGGGACCAATTTAAGCTTTGGAACAGCTGGAATGCGCGGTATTTTAGGTCCGGGAACGAACCGGATGAATATTTATACGGTTCGTCAAGCGACAAAAGGGCTAGCTGAATTAATTAAAGAAGAAGGACAAGAAGCGATGGAAAAAGGCGTGGCCATTGCTTATGACCCTCGTCATTTTTCAAAGGAGTTTGCCTTTGAAGCTGCTCGGGTTTTAGGTCATGAAGGGGTTAAAGCTTACGTTTATGAAAGTTTACGTCCAACGCCGGTTCTTTCTTTTGCGGTGCGTCATTTAAATACGCGCGCAGGTATTATGATTACCGCCAGCCATAACCCGAAAGAATACAATGGCTATAAAGTGTATGGATCAGACGGAGCGCAAATGCCCGTGGAAGACGCTGAAAATTTAACGAAATATATTCGTCAAATTGATAACCCACTGACTGTGGAAGTTGCTGATGTAGAAGAGTTAAAAGATAGTGGCTTATTAACGATTATTGGCGACGACGTAGACCAAGCTTATTTAGAGAAATTAAAGTCAGTCAACATTAACCCAGAGATGATTAAAGAGATGGGTGATAAAGTAAGTATTGTCTTTACACCGATTCACGGAACAGGTATGTACTTAGGTCAAAAAGCTTTAGAACAAGCAGGCTTTAAAAACTTACATATTGTAGAAGAACAAGCTAATCCAGATGGGGACTTTTCAACGGTTGATTCGCCAAACCCTGAAAATGAAGACGTCTTTAAGTTAGCTCAAAAACTAGGCGAAAAAGTTCAAGCAGATATTTTATTAGCCACTGACCCAGATGCAGACCGTTTAGGAGCGAAAGTTTTAACAAAAGATGGCGATTATCAATTACTTACCGGGAACCAAATCGGTGCATTAATGCTTTACTATATTGTTCAAGCCCGCAAAGAACAAGGGGATTTACCAGCTAATAGTGTAGCTGTTAAATCGATGGTTTCAACGGATTTAGCCGATGAAATTTTAAAAGCAGAAGATTTAGAAATGGTCAATGTGTTAACAGGCTTTAAATTCATCGCTGAGAAAATTCAGTCTTACGAAGAAACTGGCGATCATACCTTTTTAATGGGCTTTGAAGAAAGTTATGGTTATTTAGTTAAATCTTTTGTACGGGATAAAGACGCCATTCAAGCTTTACTCGTCTTAGCCGAACTAGCAGCTTATTATAAACAACAAGGTTTAACGCTAGCTGATGCTTTAAATAGTTTATATGACACTTACGGCCATTTCTTCGAAAAAACAATTTCGATTGCCTTTAAAGGGTTAGAAGGCCCACAAAAAATGAAGGTGATTATGACGAATATTCGTAAAGAAGGGTTAACTCATATTGGCGACTATCAAGTGACAAAAGCTTACGACTACTTAAATCGTCAATTAACTTTAGCCGATGGAAGAGTCAAAGACTTAACGGAACCTGCTTCTGATGCGTTGAAATATTATTTAGAAGACGGAAGTTGGGTGGCCTTTAGACCAAGTGGAACCGAGCCTTTAATTAAATTGTACTTTGGTGTTCGTGGAGATTCTAAAGAACAAGTTGAACAAAAAGCAGCTCACATTGAAGAAGCGATTCATCAATTAGTTAACGCTTAACTTAAAGCCGACTTCGGTCGGCTTTTAATGTTTCTTAAAAAGGATCTCATTAAAGATATGGTATAATAGCGAGTAAACGATTGCGTAAGGAGGAGCAACTATGGCTGATCATTTAGAGTTAGTAATTGTCACCGGAATGAGTGGAGCAGGTAAAACCGTTGCGATTCAAAGTTTTGAAGATATGGGCTATTACTGTATTGATAATATGCCGCCCACTTTATTACCCAAGTTTTGGGACTTATTAAAAGAATCTGGAAAAGTGACGCGTATTGCTTTAGGAATGGATTTAAGAACGCGAGAGTTTTTTGATGAATTAGAAGAAGTTACCCGTGAATTAGACAATAATTCCTTTGTGACCACTCATATTTTATTTTTAGAAGCCAGTGATGAAGCGCTAGTTTCTCGCTATAAAGAAACTCGCCGTAATCACCCCTTAATGAACTCCGGACGCCTTGTAGACGGGATTCATAAAGAAAGAGAGTGGCTACAACCATTAAAAAGCCGTGCTCAACACATTATCGATACAACAAATATTACGCCGCGCCAATTAAGACATCAAATTTCCAATCAATTTGGCCGGGAAGGCACGTCTACGTTCCGCGTAGAATTAATGTCCTTTGGCTTTAAATATGCACCCGCTTTAGATGCGGACGTTGTGATGGATGTGCGCTTTTTACCTAACCCTCATTACATTGATGAATTGCGTCCTCTAACGGGTCTTGATGCTCCAGTTTATGATTACGTCATGCAACAACCTGAAACCCAAGAATTTTACAAGAAATTTATTGATCTCATTGATTATGTCCTACCCGGCTACAAAAAAGAAGGTAAACCGACAGTGACGATTGCGATTGGCTGTACAGGTGGACAACACCGTTCGATTTCTTTAGTCGAGCGGATTGCTAAACATTTAGAAAACGAAAATTATATCGTCAACGTCACTCACCGCGACCGATATAAGAAAATAGAAAGAATGGAAAAATCATGAAAGAACAAAACAATCACCGCTATAAAGTAGCTGTTATTGGTGGCGGGACAGGTCTTCCGGTTATTTTAAAAGGCCTTAAAAAATTAGACGCAAGTATTAGTGCAATTGTCACGGTAGCAGATGATGGTGGCAGCAGTGGGACAATTCGCGATTACATTAACATCGTTCCCCCTGGGGATATTCGTAACTGTATTTGTGCTTTATCTGATGCGGATGATTTAATGATCGATTTATTTCAATACCGCTTCCAATCCGACGATGAGTTTTTAGCCGGTCATGCGATTGGAAATTTATTGATCACTGCTTTAAAGGAAATGCAAGGGTCATTGTTGGAGTCGTTGGATATTTTAGGTCAATATATGAAAATTCAAGGGCAAATTTTGCCTGTTGCGTCAGATCCTTTAGTGTTACATGCTTTATTTGAAGACGGCACTAAAGAAAGCGGTGAGTCAAAGATTGCTCGCCACCGCAAAAAGATTAAAGAAGTGACGGTAACGACGACAGAAGGTGACCCTGCGATTGAAGCTTCTCCGCGAGTGGTTGAGGCGATTATGGAAGCAGATATGGTTGTATTGGGTCCGGGAAGTTTGTATACTAGTATTTTACCCAACCTTTTAGTCGAAGAAGTTAAAGAAGCGATTGTTAAAACCGACGCTGAAGTTGTTTATATTAGTAATATTATGACTCAACTTGGTGAAACGGAAGAGTTTACCGACGCAGATCACGTACGGGTCTTGCATGATCATATGCAAAGTCACTTTATTGATACGGTCTTAGTGAACACAACGACGGTTCCTCAAGACTATATCGAAAATCAGCCTAATGAAGAGTATTTACTTCAAGTAGGGCGGGACTTTGATGGGTTAAGAGATCAAGGGTGTCGGGTTATTTATAGTGAATTTTTAAGTATGAAAAATGGCGGAGCGTATCATGATACTAAAAGTGTTGTTGATGAACTAGGATACTTACTCGCTTCCGTCAAAACAGAAGCAAAGAATAATAAAGGCCCTTTAAAGTAAGGGTTTAGGAGGGGTTAGATGGCCACTTTTGCATCTGAAGTTAAGAAAGAATGTACATTACTTGAAGTACATAAAGAGCATGCAAAAGCTGAGCTGACAGCTTTAATTCGCATGAACGGCGCAGTGAGTTTATATCAACAACAATTCATTTTAAATGTTCAAAGTGAAAATGCGGCTATTGCACGCCGTATTTTTTCTTTGTTAAAAGAACATTTTCAAGCAGAAAGTGAATTGATTGTTCGCCGCAAAATGAAGTTAAAGAAAAATAATGTTTATATTGTAAGATGTCGCTATCATGTTAAAGAGATTTTAATGGATTTAGGTATTTTTGACGGGATAACGTTAAATCATCATATTTCTGAAGATATTTTAAATAGCGAACAAAAGAAACGCTCTTATTTGCGAGGAGCTTTTTTAGCAGCGGGGTCAGTGAATAACCCGGAAACAAGTAGTTATCATTTAGAAATTTATTCGAATTACGCCGCTCATAACGAAGAGTTATGTCGTATGATGAATGACTTTGGTTTAAATGCAAGGGTCATTGAGCGCCGGAATGGCTATATTACTTATTTAAAAGAAGCTGAAAAAATTGCTGACTTTTTAGCTATTATTGGCGCCAATAGTTCACTTTTAAAATTTGAAGATGTTCGTATTGTCCGAGATATGCGTAATTCAGTGAACCGTTTAGTGAATTGCGAGAATGCGAATATGAATAAAGTGATTGATGCGTCTCAACGTCAACTTGAAGCCATTCGTAAAATTGAACGGGTTCAAGGTTTGGATTCATTGAATGAGAAATTAAGCGAAATGGCCGAGTACCGTTTAGAAAATCCTGAGATGAGTTTGAAAGAGTTAGGAGAAACCCTCCCGAGTGGACCCATCTCTAAATCCGGTGTTAACCACCGTTTAAGACGCATCGTGCAAATTGCTGAAAAATTATAAATGGATTAAGCCTTTTTTAGTGTACTTATATAATAGACCAACACTAAAGGAGGACTATGAATGAATCAAGTAAATTTTGTTGGACGTATTGTTAAAGAGGTTGAAGTCAAAAGTGTCGGCGCAAGCCATGTGGTTAATAACACATTGGCTGTTCAGCGCCCGCGTAAAAACAAAGACGGAGAACACTTAACGGACTTCATTCCTTTTGTCGCCTGGGACGGTTTGGCGAGAGTTTTAGGAAATTATTGCCAAAAAGGGCAACAAATCGCGATCTCTGGCAGAATGCAAAGTCGCAACTATCAAAATAAAGATGGACAAATGGTCTATGTCATTGAATGTTTAGTCAACGACTTAACCCTTTTAGATCGTTCTTACAAACAAGAAGAGGATCTAACGGAAGAGTTAGTTGACGGACATGTGGATATTCCACAAAATATGATTGAAGAAGTAGTCGAAGAGATTCAAAATAAGTAAGTAAAACAGGCTTAAAGCCTGTTTTTGTTTTTGTTACGCAAAGACTTAACTTAAGGTATACTAAGAGTAATAAAAAGAGTAATAAAAAGAGCGAAAGGAGTTTTTAAATGAACGTCTTAATGATCGAAGATAATCCATCCGTTTGTGAGATGATGGCGATGTTTTTTGAAAAGGAACAATTTAATGCCGAATTTTACTATGACGGATTAGAAGGATTAAATGCTTACCGCGAAAATCCCCAAAAATGGGATATTATTTTACTAGACTTAAACTTACCTTCAATGGACGGAATTCAAATTACTCGCGAAATTAGACAAATGGAAGACTATGTTCCAATCATTATGCTCACAGCTCAAGATTCTGAAAGTGATCAAGTGATTGGGTTAGAAATTGGAGCAGATGATTATGTGACGAAACCTTTTAGTCCTTTAACGTTGCTTGCTCGTATGAAAGCTATTTATCGCCGTAGCCAACGGACTTCCGGTGCCGAAACAGCCGAAGGCACCACGTATGATATTCAAACATCATTAATGAAGATTAGTACAGATGCTAGAGAAGCTTATTATAATGGGCAACGCATTGACAATTTAACTCCTAAAGAATTTGATCTTTTAGCCATGTTAGCTAGCCACCCTAAGCGAGTATTTACCCGGGATGAGCTGTTGACCAGCTTATGGGAAGATCCTTTTTACGGAGACGAGCGAACGGTCGATACCCATATTAAAAAGTTACGACAAAAAACGGAACAATTTGGTCCGCCAGTGATTAAAACTGTCTGGGGTGTCGGATATAAATATGACGAAAGCCAGGATGCCTCATGAAAATTGTTTGGCAACAAACGTTAGCTTTTTTATTGGTAATTTTAACAGCCCTTGTAGTGAGTAGTTTACTGATTACAAAAGCAATGGAAGAACAAATCTATGCTCGTCGGGAAAAAGAGCTCTTACAAATTGCTCATACGGTGGGGTATTCGACGGATACAAGACAAGATTTTGAACGAACCGCTTTTATTCTTCAACAAATAGGGGTGGTGTTTGAAATTTATAGTGCAGATGGAACGGTTATTTATCCTTATTCCAACCAAGGAGCTTACGCTAAGTTAACTCCAGAAGAGTTAGAGATGATCAATCAAGGAAAAACTCTAGGTATTCGAAGTACCGACCGTATTTCTCCTGATTTACCTCAAAAGCGACTAGTGGCGGTCTATATGCCTTTAATGTATGAACCGGGCCAGCCGCCCATTTCTATTTTAGCTATTTTATCACCCTTAGCTGAACTGGACGAACAAATTGAACAAATGCAACGTATTTTATTTTACGCTTTTGCGATTGCCGCTTTAGTGTCGATTGTGGTCGGGTTAAGTTATACTTTCTACCAAACAAAGCGCATTACGAAGCTACAAAAAGCGACTCGGCAAATTCAAAAAGGCGACTATGATGTTCAATTATCAACTACCGGTCAAGATGAAATTGCTGATCTGTCCCGTTCTTTTGTAGAGATGGCTAAATCCTTTGAACAAGCGCAAGCGCAGTTGAAACATAATGAGCGATTGCGTCGTCAAATGATGCAAGATGCTGCTCATGAAATGCGCACCCCTCTAACGACAATGTACGGAGTGATTGAAGGATTGCAGTACGGCGTGTTTGATGAAGACCAACAAGCGCGCAGCTTAGAACTTCTAGCCAATGAAACAGAACGACTCCGCCGCTTAGTCAATGAAAACTTAGACTACGAAAAGATTCGTTCCGGAGAAATTGTGTTAAAACCTCAATGGCTCAACGTACGCAACCTCTTTGAACAAATAAAAACCCAACTCAACACTCAAGCAAAAGAAAAAGGCAATCATATTGTCATTGAAGCGCCGGAACATTTAAGTGTCTATGCTGATCACGATCGTTTAATTCAAGTGTTAATTAATTTAACCCACAATGCGATTCAATTTACTAATCAAGGACATATTTGGTTAAGTGCCACGGAAGATGAAGCATGGACTTTAATTCAAGTTAGAGATGAAGGGATTGGTATTAAACCAGAAGACATCGAAAAGATTTGGGAACGATTTTATAAAGCAGATGTTTCAAGAAAAAGTAGTCAATTTGGCGAATCGGGTATTGGTTTAGCAGTGGTCCAGTCTCTTGTTAACGCTCACGGCGGGCACATTACAGTGGAAAGTCCGGATCAAAAAGGGACCTTGTTTACCCTATCATTTCCTAAGAAAACAATAGGTGAAAAGGAGGATGACCATTAATGCAAACGCTTGTTGTAGTGGGTCACGATAAGATTGATCAATCAAGTAGTCATCAGTTTTTTATTAGTGCAGGTCAAGAAATGGAACAAGTTGATTATTTACTACTCGACCGCTGGTTAAAGAAGTCTGAGCCTCTTTGGAAACAGCGAGAGCACTTATTAACGTACGATCGGATTATTTTTCAATTTCAACTCCATTGGTATCAAGCTCCTTATGTAATGAAGGAATGGATTGATTATATTTTTCAGCTAGACGATGACTTTTCGAACTTTAAAAAGGCCTTACGTCAAAAGGAGTTAGGATTAGTCGTTATTGCGGGAAGTCCGAAAAATCAATATCAGCCTGGAGGAAGCCAGGGACGTTCAATTTATGATTTGTTAGCTCCTTACGAACTGTTAGCACGTCACTTTGAAATGGTCTACTTACCAGCCTTCGTTGTTCATGAGTTTCATCTATTAGGCCAACAAAAACAACAACAATTATTATGGCGTTATAATAGTTATGTCACCACTGGCAACCAAGGACGGTTCTCCAAGTACCAACGATTTATTATTCATCAACTCGACTCTCTCGCTCCAGAACAATTTGATGCCAGTCCTGAAGATTTAGTGCTTTTAGATATGTTAATTGAAACGATGACGGACCGGGCAGATGATTTAGAACAACTTAAAGGTTTAGTCGAGGAGTGGTAGAGATGAATTATTTAAAGTATGAAGCCATTTTAGAGCAGTGGAAACAAAAAGCAACGGATTATCCTACTCAAGCTTTATTTGAAGCAGTTAAAGAAGTCTTAAAAGAACAAGATATTAAACATGAAGCAATGGCAGGACAATTAGAAGGTGCGTTGTGGAGCAAAGAAGAATTGGATGAAGAGGATTTCATCAATTAAAAAAGTAGACTTGTAAGGGTATCATACATATGTGACACGAAAACATAAAAAAAGAGGAGCTTCTGGTACACTATATTTAACGAATAAAAAACAATAGTGTGAAAGGAAGCTCCCCATGAAGTCAATTATAACAGAAGAAATGCGATATAGGCAAAAAGTTGTTGAGTATGCGGAAAAATATGATAATAACGCCAAAGCAGCCCGTCGTTATGGCACAAGTCGTCAAAATGTCCAACGTTGGCGCAAGCGTTACGATAAGACGTGGGATAGCTTACGTAACAAAAGTCGCCGTCCTCACAGTCA
>NZ_FNEL01000087.1 GCF_900100125.1 Dolosicoccus paucivorans
CTTGAATAACCCATGTTACCAATGCGTAAGACTTTTCCAACTAAAGGTCCAAAACTTCCTGCGATTTCAACCCCAAATTGATCTAGCATAAATTTTTTCACTTCATTCGCATCGACACCTTTAGGTATCAAAACAGCATTCACTGTTGGCAACTTAGTCTCTAAATTCCCGTACAACTTTAGACCCATCGCAGTAAGGCCTGCTATAAGAGCCTTCTCATTTAACTTGTGACGATAATAGACATTATCCATACCTTCTTCCAACAGCATACGTAAACCAGCGTGAGCTGCATAGATTAAATTGGTCGCTTCAGTATGGTGATTAATAGGTGTATCAGACCAATATACTTTTAATTGAGATAAATCTAAATAATTACTTAGAATAAATCTTTCATTTCTAGCTTCAGCACCTAAACCTAGCTCTTTTTGAAAGCGCGATTCAATAATTTGGTCGGCGCGATCGCTCCATGCTACAAAGGCTAACCCTGCTGGAACACTTACACACTTTTGTGTACCTGCAACCGCTAAGTCAACTCCCCACTCTTCCACTTTTGTTGGCATTCCACCAAAAGTTGCGACCATATCAACCATAAATAACACATCATTTTCCTGACAGTATTTGCCGATTTGATCCAACTCTTGAACCTGGCCACTCGCCGTTTCACCATGTACCATCGCAACTAATTTAGGTTGAGTTTCTTTAATTTTATCTATAATACTTTCTTGAAGAAAAGGCCCATCCCACTCTTTTTCATAAAGTATAACTTCTGCTCCCGCACGCTCTGCAATTTCTGCTAGTAGATAAGCGAATCGACCATACGCCGGAATGAGAACTTTATCGCCTTTTTCGATTAAAGCAAGTAAACCTGCCTCTAAACCTGAGCGTGAAGAACCATCCACAGCTAACGTATGACCGTTTGGTGCTTAGAAGTGCTCTTTCAACATTTCTTTAATTTCATCCATTAAGCGTGTAAACTCTGGGTCAAATTGCCCTAAGATACCTGCAGACATTGCACGCAACACTACTGGATGGGCTTCTACAGGGCCTGGCGTCATAATTGTACGTGTAGGTATATTAATTTCTTTAAACATTGTATACCTCCTCGTATAATAAGATTAGTCTTAATTGGCTAATCTTATTTACACTATTTTTTTATATTAGTCACTCAAGGCTGACTTAAACCTATAACTCTTATGAGTTATAATTGTTTCGTACAGATAGAGATCGTAGTCAACCTCCTTGAAGCCTAATCTTCCACATATAGACTGACGCCTCTTCTCTACGGACAGTATATGTATGAGCTGGATAGAACATTGTTTCTGAATCTCACACGAGGCTATATCGTCCCTAGAGCGAAGAGGATAACCCTATCTAAATTTTGTATAGAAAGGTTGATTCTTATGTTTTTTGTAGGTATTGATATTGGTAAACGAAACCATGAAGCTGCGATTATTGATGAGCAAGGACAGCCTATAGGGAAACCTATTCGGTTTAGTAACACGAAAGCCGGCAGTGAAAAACTACTACAATTCATCAACGACCATGACTTATTACCAGATAATTCATTGATCGGTCTGGAAGCCACGGGTCATTATTGGCTTTCGGTGTTCTCATTTTTAACTGCTTTAGAGTTTAAAGTGATTCCTTTTAACCCCATTCAATCCGACTCCTTACGCAACTTTTATATCCGCAAAACGAAAACAGATACCATTGATGCCGTGTTAATCGCCCAAGTGGTTCGAATGGACTTGCCTGATCAAACGTACTTGCCTTCTGAAGACATCGTGCGTTAAAGCAGCTTTCCCGTTTTCGTTACAGTCTTGTCAATCAGACTTCTGACCTCAAAAGAAAAGTGATTGCTTCTTTAGATCAAGTGTTTCCTGAGTATGAGACACTCTTTTCAGATATGTTTGGAAAGTCGTCGACTCAACTCTTACTCCAATCGCCTCTACCTGAAGATTTACTTGAGATAGATGCTCAGAAGTTGATTGATCTTCTCAATGAAGCCAGCAATGGTCGTTTAACCATCGAAAAATCAACAGAAAAAGTCCATCAACTCAGAGAATTGGCTCAAGATTCCTTTGGAATTCGAGTAGCAACCGATGTCTATAAACTTCAGATTCAATTATTACTTCAGCAGATTCTTCTTTTAGAAGAACAATTAGAAACGATTGAAGATGAAATGGCTGAATTAGTTGCCGCTCAAGACCAATATCTCACCACCATTACAGGCATTGGCCCCGTCACAGCCGCGGTGATCCTCTCTGAAATCAGAGACATTCATCGCTTTGAACGTCCCAACCAACTACTCGCCTTTGCGGGCTTAGACGCTTCTGTTCATCAATCTGGTGATTTTACAGGCACCAGGAACAAACTCTCTAAGCGCGGATCTCCTTATCTTCGGAGAGCCATTTGGCAAGCGGGCCTTTATCGCATCTAATCGTGATCCAGCGTTGTCTCTTTATTACCAGAACTTACGAAAGCGTGGAAAGCATCATGGAACAGCTGTGGGAGCTGTGTGTCGGAAACTGGTCAATATTATCTTTGCGGTTTGGACAAAAGAAAAACCTTATGAAGTGCATATAAATCCTGACTTAAAAGCTGATTGAGATTTTTTTGAATAGTCTTTTCAGGGTTTATTTGTGTTGCCTTTCTTTAAAAGCAATAACATAAATTTCTTCAAAATCACAGATAAAGTCCATATAATTGTGTAAAAGTTAAAAGGCCATGTAACAGCCCTTTTACGGTACAATGTTTTTAACCACTAAAAACATACCCAGGAGGACGTTACATGACCCAAGTACATTTTACACTGAACAACGAAGAGGTTCAAAGTATTATTGAACATTCCGTTAAAGATGATGTGTCTAAAAATATTTTGACCACTGTTTTCAACCAATTGATGGAAAATCAACGAACAGAATA
>NZ_FNEL01000092.1 GCF_900100125.1 Dolosicoccus paucivorans
GGTGTCTCAGGTTCCTCTGGTGTTTCCGGTGTCTCAGGTTCCTCTGGTGTTTCCGGTGTCTCCGGTTCCTCTGGTGTCTCTGGTTCTTCCGGTGTGCTTGGTTTATTTGGTTTATCCTCTGTAGGACAATCTGGGCAAATATTGCATTCTAGACAATCTTTTCCATTTTCACCATCTAATCCGTCTTTTCCGTCTTTTCCGTCTTTTCCGTCTTTACCGTCTCTTCCATCTTGACCATCTTTTCCATTAAAGACAACACCGCGATCAATTATTGTTTTCGTTTCTTTGTCACGGAAAATAATTTCTTGTCCAATTACTTCACTGTTTGCATTTAATAATGGACTTATTTGAACATCAATTGATTGGCCGTCTTTACCATTCAATACTATTCCTCGATCTAATTCCGTTCCCGTTGTTTTATCACGGAAAATAATTTCTTGACCGATAATACGTCCTTCAGTGTCAATAACTGGGCGAACTTGGACATCAACTGATTGACCGTCTTTTCCATCTTGACCATCTTTGCCGTCTTTAACCACCGTAGTAGTAACACTACCATCTGGATTAACTATCGTGATTGTATGCGTTCCATCACCATTATTTTTTAAATCAACCGTAGGTGCTTTACCATCTTTCCCATTTTCAATAGTCGTAGTGGTCTTGCTTCCGTTTGGATTCGTCACAATAATCGTGTGAGTACCATCACCGTTATCCACAGTATCAATCGTTGGTGATTTGCCATCTTTACCATGATAAATAATAGATTTATCAATCACTTCGTTATCATCATTAGTAAAGATTAACTCCTCACCAATAATATTACCTGATGCATCTGTAACAGGTCGAGTCTCAACATTCACAGAACGACCATCTTTTCCATCTTGACCATCTTGACCATCTTTGCCATCACGACCGTGATAGATTGTCTTCGTCACTGATGTTCCGTCTGGTTGAGTTACACGGATATTTACACCCAATTCATTACCATCTCTATCTTTAATCGAGTCAACTTCAATGCGATCAGACTGACCATCTTGGCCATTCGCAACAAAGTCTCTGTCTAATTCCTTACCAGTTGCTCGATCTCGAATGATGACCCAGATACCATCTTGACCTTTAAATGTCCCTGGCTCTGTGGTTGCTGTAACGGATTGACCATCTTGTCCATGCTTCACTAAATGTGTGTGTGTCGTACCATCTGGATTGTTAATGGTTACCTCTACACCTTCAGTTGTTTCTCTTGAAGATATAGTTGCTGATTTTCCATCTTCTCCATCAGCTATAAACTCACGGTCAATTTCTTGTAATGTATCGCGATCTCGAACTACAACCCACGCTCCAGATTTTCCATCATGATCGCCACGTTCAGTTGTTACAAGAACAGATTGGCCATCTTTTCCATCTTGACCGTTCTTAATAATACGTTCTTCTATACGTCCATCTGGATGTGTAATAGTTAATTTATATCCTATTTCCTTTCCGTTTGGATCTAATAGTGGAGTGGTTTCAATATCTGCAGACTTACCATCTTGGCCATCTTGACCATCTTTACCATTTTTAACGAAATCTCTTCGAATTTCTTCTCCAGTCTTATCATCTTTGGTAATAATCCATACACCATCTTGACCTTCAAAGTTACCCGGTGTGGTAGTTATGGAAATAGAGCTTCCATCTTTACCGTCCTGACCATCTTTACCGTCCTGACCATCTTTACCATCTCTAACAAAGATTTCTTCTTTTTCACCTGTCTCAGGGTTAGTAATGACGATTGTA
>NZ_FNEL01000043.1 GCF_900100125.1 Dolosicoccus paucivorans
AACTATGGTCACTTCAAATATTACACTGTCCCGCTGGGGTGAGCTTTTCCAGAACACTGAAATAGCCGCCGCCATCTTAGACCGACTGGTCCATCATGCGAAGATTTTTAAAATAACTGGAAAGTCCTACCGTCTAAAAGGAAAGTTAAAAAGTGACTAACTAATTAAATTGCCCAAAACCCACATTTTTAGATTGCCGAAAACCTACAATTTTAAATTGCCCTTGACACAGCTGAAGGAAATGAATTGGTTAGAGCAGCAATACAACCTCATTCTTCTTGGACCGCCTGGTGTCGGCAAAACTCATCTAGCAGTAGGAGTTGGATTAGAAGCGATCAAGCAAGGGTATCAAGTCATGTTTCTCCCGATGGGAGAACTGACGACGATTCTGAAAACAAGCGATTATACACGGAAATCACAGATTGCATTAAATCGGATTAAAAAATCTGACTTAGTGATCATCGATGACTTGATGTATATGGATATGGATCCCATGGAGGTAAACCAGTTCTTTCAGCTGGTTGACTACTTATATGAACGTAGTTCAATCATTCTGACTTCAAATAAGAGTCCAGATCAATGGGGAGAACTATTAGGCGTTGAAGGAGTCACAACAGCTATTCTGGATCGCCTTCTCCATCGGGTAGAGCTTATTCAGATGGACGATGAAAGTTATCGAATGAAACATCGGCAACAAGTTTTTGATTAGAAATAAGTGCCGAATCTTATCGAGCAGAATCTGCAGAAAACTAATTGGCAAAAAGTGCCGATTTCCACTTGACGTTAACATTTGTCTTGTGCTACTTCACTCCCTGATGAATCAATAATGACAAAATCTGGTGTTACATATTGCGCTTCATCTTCAGTGTCAGCTTCATTGATTGTATGTTCCACATCAATCATCGCCCACTCCATACCTTCTGGAGCTTCTTCGTTAAATTGATTGGCTTTCATCAAGTAATCATAAACCTCTTCCCCACGAATAAAATTAGATAAGATAATTGAACGATTTCCTGCATATTGTTCATTACTTTCAATATCATCATGACTTAAAAAATCAAAATCTTGACTGACCTTTTTTTCAATCGGCACCGGATTAGAACGACTTCCTTCTACAGACTCAGATTCTTTTTCCACACGTTCCTCTTCAACTTCTTCTATTTCTTCAACATCGACATCTTCAATCGTTAAATCATTTTCTTCAGCCGCACAAGCTCCTAATAATAAACTGCTAGCGAATAATAATGAAACGATTCTTTTCGATATATCTATTCCTCCTAATGTATTTTATTTGATCATTATTCATACTTCTTTTTTATCTCCACCATATACTCAGGCAATGCCTCATTCACTAGATGCATGGTATGCATGAGTGGATTAACTTCTGGTTTTCTAGCTTCTTCATAATTTACACTTCGTTGTAGGTCTTCAATATAAGGAATAACTTCTTTTTTATTTAAAGAATATTCTTTAACAGATTCGGATAGTAAATTCGCATCAAGTCCCCAATCTTTCGCAAATTTATCAATTTCTCTTTGGGCTTTATTGTCTTTCCATTCTTCAAATAAGTCATCAAAACGTGAATTACTAGATAAATTTCCAGTTACTAACTCAGTATCCACAAATTCTTTTAATAATTTTGCCTGATCATCTTCACCCATATCACTTAACTCTTGGATTTGTTGATGTATAATACGTAAAGTCTCTGTATCAACTGTTTGAATGCCGTCTTTACTGCTTACACGATCTCCAATTAATCCTAATATATGATCCGCATCAATGACTTGAGTACCTGACAATTTAGCTCGACCAACTAAGGGCTGAACTGGTAAGATTTCAGTGTCATCTTCTTCTGGTTTTAAGTTCTTATAAGCACCAATATATTTCATCCACTGATGCTCATCTATCCCAAATTCTGTATCGTCCCATTCATATTCATAATACTGCTGAACAGTATTTAACTGATGATTTGCATGCGTGAATGATTCTACGAAATTATCCAATTGCTCATTGTTTGTTTCTAAATCTACCCAATTTGTTGGATCAGGAAGTACCTCTTCCATCCCCTCAACAGCCTCTTTAAACTTATGAACAGCGACTTCATAATGTTCAACAATTGCTAGACTACTTGTTCCGCCAGAACCATACAGTGTAAGTGCACGATTGACTTGCTCTTCTGTTATAGCAGGATACTTATAATTGATTATCGTTCCAAACTCTTTCATAGGACCTTGTACTCGATTGGTTCTTGAATAAGCTTGAATTAAACCTTGAAGCTCTAGTGAGCGATCTACATATAAAGTATTCACATACCTTGAATCATAGCCTGTCAGTAATTGATCTGCTACAATAATCAAGTCAATATTTCGTGGATTACGACCACTACCTCCACGAGTCGATCGGACCACTAAATCTTTGAAATAACTGTCACCATCTTCTACGCGAAACTCAATACCGGTAAATTTAGCATAGTCTTTAAACATTTCACTGATCACATCAGGTGAAATACCATCTGGGTCATTTTCATTTCCAAAGCTAAAAGTCATCGCAATATTTAAATCGTAATCCATCTTAGCCAAAGATTTTTTAAATTCATTATAGTAAGCAATGACTCGATCCTTATAAGCAACCGTCAAAATAGCGTTAAAGAATTTTTCTTGCGATTGGGATTCCCAATTAGAAAGTATTTCTTCCACTACTCGAGGAATATGCGTTTCATCATGGTAAGATAATAATCCTTCCTTGACAGCCATTCGTTCAATTTCTGCATCTGACTTGCTAAGTAACTCTCGCTCAATTGCTCTTTCTCCGAGTTCGGGTTTATCATTTAAAACTTTATCCGCTAAATCTTCTCTTAAACTAGAATAATCTTCGAACTCGCCTGTATTTATATAATCCACATGAAAACCTAAAACATTCCCATCACGAATGGCTTGGTCAATCGTATAACTATGCAATTCTGGACCGAAAAGTTTTTCGGTAGTATCAATGACTTCGCTTTGTACATTAATCATTCCAGTTGATTTATTCTCATCAAATAATGGTGTTCCAGTAAAACCATAAAAAAGCCCGTTTTTCTTAAAGTAACTCTTAATATTGACCATCATTTTGCCCATAGTAGTTCGATGTGCCTCATCAATAATAAATACAATCTTTTTGTCGGCTAGACTATAATTCTCATTATCTCTTAAATCTTTCACTAAAGAATCCAGTTTAAAAGTCGTCGTCACAATAATTCCACGCTGTTTAGAAAGCAATTTCTTTCTTAGATGATATGTATGCGTGGTATCGTCAACCGTTACCGCCTCATAAGCAGCATACGCTTTAAAGTTTGCACTTGTAGCTGCATCTAATGAACGTCGATCGACTAAGAAAACTACTTTATCAAAGCCGCCACGAGTAGATAGGAATAGAGCTGTTTTAAAACTTGTAATCGTTTTTCCGGAACCGGTTGTATGCCAGACATATCCTCCATGGCGAATACCATCTTCACCCCATCCTAAAGCAGCTCGTTCAACTGCTTGTAAGGCATAAACCTGATAGGGACGCATGATCATGTGTCTTCGATTCTCTTCATCTTGGGCTTCATCAATAATTAAATAATCTCCTACTAACTGATGAGCCATTGGAATCATTAAAAAGTGTTCAATTACTTTCTGCCAATCATTGATTGGATTATTATCTGCATCGGCCCACTGAAAGACAAAACTTTTGTTAAAGTCATTAATAGACTTCGGAGTCGCAAAATATCGTGTGGCTACCTCAGACATAATAACCATCATTTGGGAGAAAGCCATGAAATTATTGACAAATTCTCCATCGCGGTAATAGCGTTTAAATTGTCCAAAAGCTTCATCTAAAGATTTATCTGTTCGCTTTTGTTCAATATTAATTAAGGGCAAACCATTAATTAATAAAACAACATCAAAGCGATTCCCATTACCACTCTCCACTTCGCGAGCAATTTGATAGCTCGAGTCACCACCACGAACTTGAGACTTTTTAAAAATCGTTAACGTAATTTGTTGACGAGTAATACCCGGATGATCATCTCTGTAAATTCCATCAATTTTTCCAGTTGATCCTTCCATCGCTAAAAGTTTGGCTGCTTCAAAACTATTATCAATTTGTTTAACCTTTGCCATGACTTGTTCAAACTCAGCATCACTTAAAGGAACTCCTTCTAATTGATCGGCATTCATCCGATTCAGTTCATGACGCCAATTTTCAATTAAGTGATTGACCGTTACGCGTTGTTTATTTCCATCTAAATGGTCAGGTGCTTTCCATTTATATTTTTCTAATTCACGAACAAATCGATCTTGAAACGCTTGTTCTGATGAAGTTTTCTGTTGCATACAACTTTCTCCTTTCTAAACAAACATATCGTTTAAATAAGCTTGTTTTAATTTTTCTAACTTGGCTAGTTTCTCTTCTTGGATTGAGATTTGCTTATCTAAATTTTTAAAGAAAATTCCTATTTTAATCTGTTCTTCTTTATTTTCTGTTATATTAATAACTTTATTTTTCAATATTGAATAGTGGCGCTTATACCCTTCTGATTCAGGCATATATCTTTGTAGTAAATAGTACAAATAATCTCTATCCATTTTGTTACTACTTAGAATTTTAATTCCATCTGAAGCTATTAAGAAAGGACTCACTGGTCTAAATAATGATAATGTGTGATCACCAAATAAAACTACAGAATCGTAATTTTTATAGGGTGTTCCATCTCCATATCCTTCAATTGGACTATCACCTTGTTGGATTATTGGAAACATTCCATTTCTGTCATTTTTAGCTATATATTTTTTGAATGATTCTGTTTTTAGAAAATCGCTAAATATAGCTTGATTCCAATTGTTTTTTAATCCTTCAAATCGTTTCTTTGGATTTTTTTCTCCTTCTTTTGGAAACATCTCCGAAAGATAGGCAGATTTAAGATCTTTTACTTTATTGACTTTCGATTGTTGCAATCGAATCATTTCATCAATTTTTTTAAAAAAGGTACCTATTTCCTGTTGTTCTTGAATAGTTGGTATTAAAATTTCGATATTATTTATTGTCGATTTAGATAAACTTGGTACACCAGTAGATTCTTGTTTTGCTAACCAATTGATATTTTTGAAAATACCATGAAAAAAGTTAATGTTACTATCAAACTTAGGAATTGCGTAAAACAATGTATCTACTGTCCAATATGGCGCTTTAAGTATATATGGTTTATCAATGGTCCCTTTTCGACCGATTCCTATTGCATCTTTTTCATAAGATAAAGCGGCATTTACGTTGGTCATATATCCACCTGTGCCATACACAGGTATATCACCTTTTTCTAAACGTTTATAATCCTTACCATTATTTACTTCTACTAATTCTTCTAGAAGATATCTTTGCCAAGCTTCTATATCTTCAAATTTTTTAAATCTTAATTTAGGAACTAACTTCTTTTCTTTACTCATCTTCTGTCACCACCAGTTGACTTGCCATTTCTTTAAAGCAAGCTTCAAGCTCTTTATATTCAACTTCTAAGTCATCTAAAGTATCTTTGTATCGATTGTCTAGTTCTTTTAAGATATTTAATTCTTTTTTCATTGGCTCTTCGATTAATCGAATCATTTCTTTTGTTAAGTCACCGAACCATTTTTTATACAATAGTTGATCAATTTCTTGGTCCGTTAATTCCAAAATACGGTTTTGCACTTTCATATCGAGTGCTTGTCTTTTTTCACGTATAGTTTGATTAATCTTTGTTCGTTTAGATAAGAGGTCTAGTACTCTTTGAACTAATTCATATTCCTCAGTATTTTCTTCATAGTTCTTAATTTCTTTGCGAATGTTTCCAACAGTAAATGAATTCTTGCTTGCGTTTAACGATTCACCAAGAATCTCATTCTCATCGGAATCTTCCACTTGGGCTGCTTCAACCAGTTCATCAAGTGCTGATTCAACTTCAGCAATTTCTGCTTCAACTTCTTCAATTAGTTTCGCTTCTTCTTCATAGAGTTCTTGGCGAATTAAATTAGTGGGTACTAGCGTTCCAATCCAACCGTCTTGTTCTTCACGTTTGTTTTTACCCGTTCCTTTAGTCACGATATTTGGTTCTCTTGAGCGACCTAGTTCATAGAAGTTACCTGCTGATATTTTTTCTACATCTTCTGTTAGATAATTTTCCCATAGTTCAGCGACTAACTGATAACCATCATAAACATTTAAATGCTTAAAGTTAGTAAGTATCTCTTTAATTTCTGCTAACATTTCTTCCATTAATGGACGAACCTCTGCTGGGTCATCTACTTGCTTTATGATTGGCCAGTAATGGTTGATATAATCAGTCATTTGTTCATTCATTTCCGTTGCTTTTTCTTTCATTTCTTCACTATTTAAAACACTTTCAGTCAGTTTATCTATTTCTTGATTTAACTCAAAGTAATTTGGTCGAATCTCTTCTAAAGCACTTCTTAAAATAGTCGGTGCAACTTCATTTAGTACATGGAGGTTTTCTATATTTTCTTTTGGAATTCCACCGTATAAATGTGCGTCTACATCATGAGGAATCTCTTCATCTGGTTGCACGACATAGCGTGGAATATTTAGGTTATATTCATTTTCTATTATTTCTTCTCGAGATACATTATAACTGTATCCATCTATTGTTTCCCTTGAAGTGTACGTATCGACAATCTTTGCGATATCTTTTTCTTCTAAAACATTTTGTTTTCCTACTTTAATAAAGTTTTTTGATGCATCAATCATTAAAACAGGCTCATCGAGCGCTCGATTTTTCTTTAAGATCATAACAGTTACTGGTATCCCTGTATTGGTAAACAAGCTTGATGGCATGCCAATAACTGTATCAATATAATTTTTCTCTAATAGGCGCTGACGAATTTCACCTTCTGCATCACCACGGAATAATACACCATGTGGTAATACAATCGCCATGGTTCCTTCTTGACCTAAGTGAAAAAGGCCATGAAGCAAGAAAGCAAAATCTCCTCGACTTGGTGGTGGAAGTACTCCAGCTACTTCAAAACGCGGATCACTCACTGTTAAGTCAAAACGATTCCACCCTTTTAAAGAGTATGGTGGATTCATGACTACTGCATCGAATTGAACGCCCTCATTTGGTCGTTCTGGATCTTCTGGCCAATCCTCAGCCAAGGTATCCCCATTTTTAATCGTCATTTTTTCAGGGCGAACGCCATGAAGCAGTAAGTTCATTCGTGTTAAGTTATAAGTTGCTGTGTTCTTTTCTTGACCATAATAGGAAAGATTTCTTTGTTCATGTGTATCTAAATGGTTTGCAACCGTTAAAAGTAAAGAACCAGAACCAACTGTTGGATCATAAATCGAACGAATATCTGATGATTTTGCAACGATTCGAGCCATTACTTCACTTACTTGCTTTGGTGTATAGAACTCTCCAGCTTTTGCACCAGATTCCATCGCAAACTGCCCAATTAGATATTCATAAGCATCACCTAAGATATCTCCTTTTTGTAAAGCAACCATGTTTAAGTCCGCAAACAATAGAATTAAACTTTGAATATTTCGACTACGCTCATTTAAATTACTTCCTAAAGCTGTGTCGGTCAAATCGATTGTTGAGCTAGAGAATAAGCCTTTAAAATCATCTGCGCCTTCTTCTATAACAATAGTACGCTCAAAATTATGTAGACTATCTGTTACTTTTTGTACTTCAAATTCCCCATTATTAATATCCATTAACCAAGTTTGATATAAATATTCTGGTAATACATAATAACCAAGTAAGCTTTGAATCGTATTATTTAGGGCATCGCCATAGGCATCATGAGCTTCTTTATATGCCTTGACCAATTCTCTTTCGCTTATATCGTTGCCTAACTGGGAACTTTCTTTAAATGTATTAAGGGTTTTATCACTTAAAAATTTGTAAAACATTAATCCAAGCATATAGTCTTTATAGCGACTCGCATCCATTGAACCTCGTAGCTCATTTGCGCCATCCCATAAACGACGTTTAATTTCTTCTGAAGTTATCATAATTAATTTCTCCTCGTATATAGTAACTATCTATTCTTTGTAATTTCTGAAACAACTGCTAAACGATTTTTACCGCATTGTTGTTTTATTATCGTTGTATATTCATTGTTTTTAATTATCTTATCTACATTATTTTCGTAGATCATCTTTCTAAACCATTATCTCTAGTCGGAAGTGTGTTGTCAGCAATATTCCAAATTAAATTAGAATTTTCTTGGACATTAATATTTGTTTGATCAAAACGGTCAACTGTTTGCAAAATCATAACCTCCTTCAATTTTTAAATTTCTATATATTCTTGAGCAATCTCTTTTTGTAAAACCATTTTCAAATTTGTTTTCGTAATTTTTAATTTATTGTTGCTATCGGTTAAACGTATAACTTTTGGATAGCCTTCTTCATTTTCCATTTTTGATAAGATGCTACTCGCACCACTATTCCCCTTTGTTGAATGAGGGACTGGTCCAAATAAGACTAATCGATAGTTCGGATTATAATGCATCTTTTTATATTGATATTTTTCAGCCTCATTATAATCCAGTACCAATTCCACTCGATCTTTTGAAAGCCCATAGCTTTTGAAAACTCCATAGATATCATTGGTTTTAACCGAAGAATCCCCAATAATAACTATCTTCCCATCAGGAAATGTTTCGTAAAATGATTCTTCTTTCGATGGGAGTAAATCAGACATTCCAATTTCACTTAGATACCCTTCAAGATAGTTATTGTCATAGGCATCTTTTAAGTTGAGTTGCAGTTGAAAAGCAGCTTGTGTGAGTACCTCATAAAATTCATTATGTGATATTTTCATTGTAACACCTTCTCAATTAATTCTTTTCTTCTTTGAGAGATGATTTCTTTTTGTCTGTCTAATAAATCAAGTTGTTCTTCGTATTCAAGGTACTCCTTTACTAAAGTATCTTGTTCTTCTCTTGAGAGATTTGGAATTAAGATAGTTTTTAAATTTTTAATACTGATTGTTTCAATGACTGAACCAGTAGATAATCGTTCTAATTGCGCTTGACCCTCGTCACTCTTTAAATACATCTCAACAAATATTGGATTGACTTTTTCTTCATCTATCTGAATATAATATAAATTACCTGTTGCTAAGATCTTAGTGTCCTTAGTATTTTCTACTCTCGCAATTTTGTACGGACTAGATTTGGATATCACAAGATTTCCTTCTTCTAAAAAGTAACTGTGGTATTTTTCATCTACATTTTTTAAATTAGGTAAATCTTTATTCATCGAAGATTTTTCAATATCTTGTATTTTTAAATACTTTATACCTGTTTCTTTGGTTGTAGACATTGTGTCAAGTTCTTTACGACTAATCGTTGCGCCTCGGTTAATACTTCGAGCTAAATCATCAATTGGTGTCATGTTACTAGCATCTGGTATGAAACCAAAATAGCGAATAGGCGTTAAGACGAATTCTTGTTTTTCGAAGTCTTGATAAGTGAGATGTTTACTTATTTCATTTTCTTGTTTATAAGCTTCTACGATTTCTTGAATGTTCTTATCCGTTAAGATATTCTTCATTTGATCTCTCGTGCTAATCTCACTCGCGTCAACCATTCTTACCGTTTCATTATTTTCACTAAATATTAATAGCGTAAAAGGTATAGCGGTATTAGGAAATAATTTTTCCGGCAAAGTTATAATGGCTTCTAACCAACCATCTGAAATGATTTTTTCTCGAATATCATGGTCTTGTTCTCTAAACAAGACTTGATTCCGCATGAGTACAGCAGTTTTCCCTCCTGGTTTTTGATTTGCATACGAACTGAGAATAAAAGCCCAGTCAGCTGATATATTATACTTCTCAATATCAATCAATTCCGTTAATGCTCTATTATCTTTTATTAGATCATCAATTCCAGGTTCTCGAACACCCACTGGAGGATTCGAAAAAACTTTTGTCGCTTTAAAAGATCTATAATCTTGACTTAATATATTTCCTAACTTTAATTGAATTGGAAATTGAGCTACTTTTGCTCGAATGGTTGAAATGATATTCATTTGAATATTAATTTCAACTCCACAAACTTTCTCAGTACCCGTCTCCATTTTAGTTTCCAGTAAATAAGAACCAATACCCGATCCTAAATCTAAGACTGTATCATCCGACTGAACCTCTAATAATTCATTCACAAGTTTTGTCACACCTAAAGGGGTTCCAGATATTTCACTTCTTATATCATTATCTTCAATAAATAAAATAATTGCTTTCAACGTGTTCTCATCATAGTTTTCTGAAATAGATTGGATAATATCAAAAGGAACTTTTTGAATCACTCGATTAAGTTGGTTTAATGTATACTCGTCATTAAAATCTGAAGCTACAGATTCTATTAAATCTTCTTTTGATGATATTGGTTTATATTTCAATGCCAAATAACTCAGCTGTATGAGTAGAAAGGTAGAAGCCTCTTCTTGAATATTCCCCCTTAAACGATTGAATATAGTAAAAACTTCCCTCTTATAACTAATGTTTCTCAATTCTCTATATGTTGTGTAATTCACGACACAACCTCCTTTTGGTTATATATAATCATTCAACTTAAAATAATCATACAACAGGACTTTTTAATTGTCAATGGTTATTTATAATCACTTAAAAAGTAAGCGGTGAATAGGTAGACACCTAGATTTTAAAAATGGACCCCTCTGTACTAAGAGAAGCCCAAAGATCAATACAATTTATATGCGACATTCAACTTGCACCTTTGGAACCCATGGTAAATAAGCCTCCAAAGGTGTGTTTTTTCGATTTGGTAGGTGAGTTAATAAATATTCTATGTATTTTCGTGGATGTAAGCCGTTGGCTTTCGCTGTTTCGACAAGGCTTAAGATTGTCGCATTTGATTGCGCCCCTTTAAACGAAGCAGAAAACAAATAATTTTTTCTGCCGATGACTAGGGTTTTGATTCCTCGTTCGGCCAAGTTATTCGACAACACTAACCGGCCGTCTTTCAATACATTCATCATGCGCTCTTTTTGTTTCAGCGCATAAGAAATAGCCGTGCCAAGTTTTGTTTTAACCAAAACAGATAGTGATTCACACCAGTCAAAAAACTTCTCTAATTTTGGTTTTAGATGTGTTAACCGTAAATCATATCTCTCTTGAATGGATAAATCAGCGAAGCTTTTATCCAGTACGAATAATTCATTACAGAGCTCCACGCCTTAATGAGCGGGACTATCTGGTGCGTACTTCTTGGGCCGTGCGTCATAAAAGTAGCGCCTGATATGTGCCAGACATGCAACAGAGGTAATTTTTTCAAGCTTGTTATAAGCAGAAAAACCATCACTATGTAAGTAACCTTGTTAGTATATTTAACCGTACTGAACAACCGCATATAAGACTTCTGACGTTCTGTATCCGCCAGTACTTTAAAGGTTGTTTCATCGGCATGAAGAACTTCTGAGCGTACCAGTTCCTTTTTCATTTCTGAAACAAGATCCTCAAAATAATACTCCGAAGACTTGATGTGCCAGTTCGTTATATTATGTCGCGGAATAGGATACCCTAATAAAGCCCAATGGGCTTCCTGTCGATAAGCGGGAACTTTTTGTTCAAACTTTTGATACATTGTCTCGGCCATCAAGGAAGCTGATGCAGCTGTGTTGTTAATGGAAGTTTTTGGTACTTCTGATTTTATAAATGGGGTATGAGTTCCTGTTTTCTCACAGTTTGAACAGGCATAAGTCTTTTGAAAGTGACGATGATTTTCCATACGTGCTGGAATAAATCTTACTTCTTGTCGCACTAATGAAGTAGAAACTTCTTTCATAGACTCCCGGCAGTTTGGACACGTACAAGACGCCACCTCATGAATATGATCTACCGTTGGTAGATGTTTTAATTGTTCTTCTTTTAGACCTTTTCTTTTTTTGCGACGAGTATACTTTTCAATGATGACTTCTTCATCGCTTTGCTCTCCAGTTTGCTCTGGTTGGCTAAAAAGTTGATCGTCAAAAAGGCTCCCTTGATTAGGATCCATAATCGTTTCCTTTTTTCGATCAAATAATTTTTGCATGAGATAATCAATTTGTTCTTTCTGTAAGGCAAGTTCATCATCCTTTTGAGCGATTTGTTGCTTTAATTTTATATTCTCTTCTGACAATTTGTCTAGCTTTTCGATAATTACTTCAAATTGTTGCTCACTCTTTTTAGACATATGCTTGCCTCCTTGTTGTTAATAAAAATATTTCACTATATTTTAAACAAAAAGACGAGATAGAAAATGATTATTTTAATCAATTTCTATCTCATCTATTAAACAATGTATCCTTCAGCCGCAGGCTGGATCGTAACCTTCTGGTCAATAAACAAACCTTCTAAAAGCCACCTTAACTGTTGTGATGTCAATTGTTTCACTTCCTGTTGATCCCGAGGCCATTTTAGTCTGCCGTTCTCTAAGCGTTTATAGAGAAGGATAAACCCATCACCTTCCCAATACAAAACTTTGAAACGATCCTTCTTGCCACCACAAAATAAAAATAGACCGTCATCGTACACATTCATATCGTATTCTTGTATGACCGTTGCTGCTAATCCATCAATTTGACGGCGTATATCGATTTTCCCACAAACAATAAATATGTTTTCAACCTTAGTAAAATCAATGATCTTCATGAGCAGACAACTTCGAAAGGAGAACCCGAAGAATCTCTTCCTGGATCCCTTCATAAATAAAAAGTTCTGAATCCACACCTTTTAATCGGGCAATTAACTTTTGTGGGTTTTGTTTTCTATATTGAGTATGGGCTGTTCGTTTTTCATCTTGTAATTGGACAGGGACTATCTCCTGTTTTCTAGTCAATTTAAAAACCTCCTGTATATTTGAGATGTCTCAAGTTTAACAGGAGGGATTGTGCACCGGTAGATACTCAGCTATTCACCGCTTACAATGTATCAATGGATTCTTAAATTTGCATTAGTTATCTAATAAGTTTCGCTTGTAAAGCACGTAATTTATAGCTACTGAAATCAGCATGACACTTAACAAAATATAACTTTGATAGCTTGCGTAATTTGTAGCTCCTAAGAATAAATAAAGAGCAACTACAATTGTTACAGGCGCAATGGCTAATTTTTTATTGGATAAAAATTGTGGAATCGCAATGGCACCAAGTAAAGCAGGTGTAACGTTGTCGAACCCTGGCTTTACCGCTGGGTGGTTTAAAATAGGTACTAACCACGTGCCAATTAAAGCCATTCCTATAAATAGAATAAAGATTGTCACTAATGAAGAAACCCCCACCGCAATAATGGCGACGACATCCCCTTTTTCTGTTCCTGGTTCAACACCCACAATTTTTTGAGCTGAAACAACCACTGGTAACTTTAAGTTTAATATATTTCCTGTAATTGAACTTAGATACATGCCTCCCGCACCTAAAACCGAATAGAAAGAAATATTCTCAGCTACGGCCATCGGCACATAGATCGCTAGTAAACTAGTACTTGCAAGAAAAGCCTTTCTAAAACTAAATTCAACTTCATAATACCACGCAATTCCTAACGGCACCATGAACATTGCGATTAAAGCAATTAGGGTCGTTATAATGCCTAAATAGTTAATGGAATTATGAAAGGCCCATGCTCGTTCTTCCTGATTTAACTTTTTTTTATTTTTCATTTGCTTTTCCTCCTAAAATAGATTCGTATAGACGATCACAGCACCAATACCTATTAGTAAAGCAATCGTAAACGAGAACTCTTTAAGAGCACTCTTATTCAATTTGTCCGCTAATTTATTCAAACCTAAAACCGCAAACCCAGACGATAGAAAAGCAATAATTGCTTCAATATTTTGAGTATTTAGCACATAAGGCGTTGAAATAACCGCCAACATTGCGACTAATAAAGCAGCTGAAAAGATAGTTAAAAACCCTTTTGATCCAGTTCGCATCGCTTTGTTGCGGGCAGTAATTGCCGCTTTATCAATTTGTTTCATAAATAATATATTAAAGACCATTCCCCCTATAATTCCGATTGTCATAATAAAAGCTATGATGACAAAATGATCTGGGGTTAAATTGGGGTCTGAAATATCTTCTAGACCAACACTCTGCGCCCCAACGTTGGCAGCAATTCCTTCATAAGCTGCTCCGCCTACTACGGATAATCGGAGCCACGGAAAATATCGACCGAGTGACACAGATAATGCCAACATCAATACAATTACCGGTAGGGACGGTACAATAGATAATAAAACACTGTTTTCTATCGTTGGTTTGATGATACTCTCATCCATACCCAATTCTTTCCCGCGTGAGATGGCTTTTCGTATAAAGATAATCGCTTGAAGAACCACGATTAAAATAACAATAGAACACAATACAAGCATGACTGTACTATTCGCTATTTCATAATATTTCATTTTACTTCACTCCGGTTATTAGTTATTTAAATAATCTTGTGCCACTTTTTGATAAAGATCGATAAAGTTTAAATAATCATCAATCTCAACATATTCATCGACCTGATGAGCCACTTCCATGACACCTGGGCCATAAATTGCTAAGTCAAAGTCTTTTTCAATCCGTCCAAAGTTTGAAGCATCTGTCGCTCCTGTCATCCCTACAGGTTCGATTTCAACATTTGCTACATTTCTAAAGGATTGGATAAGATCTGTATCAAAATCACTTTCAACAGCTGGATTATTTTGCATAATATTTAATTCTAAGCGCCCTTCAATTTGATTATTTATTTTATCAATTGAAGCATTTAGTGCGTCTAAGAACATTTCATTGTCGACCTCAGGAACTGTCCGACCATTTCCTTTTAATTTAGTGATAGCTGGAATACTATTAATTTGGTCGCCACCATCAATGATTGTAAAAGCATTTAACATCCGACCTAACTTCTCATTTTCCCCTTTACTTGCCGCTTCTGCTATTTTTTCATTAGCGACTGGGATAAAGTCAACAATTTGCTGGATTGAGTTAATACCTAATTCAGGCATGGAACTGTGAGCTGAACGGCCGTAAGAAACAATTTCATATTGAACCGAACCCTTGTGAGCTGTCACAATCTTTCCATCGCCCATTTTTGGTTCACCGACAATTATCGCATCCGCATCATCCACATAACCTTCTTCAGTCATTTGTTTTGAACCATACATTCCAATCTCTTCGCCTACTGTTATAATGAAGCGAATCGTCCCAGCTTTTAAAAGGTCCTGTTCTTTAATTTCAATCATAGCCAGAGCTAAGGCAGTTAGCCCAGCCTTCATATCTGTTGCACCACGACCGTAAAGCTTTCCATCCTCAATCACACCTGCAAAAGGTGGATGTGTCCAATCTTCTGGATCGCCTGCAGCTACAACATCTGAGTGCCCATTAAAGATTAAAACTTTACCTGGCTTCTCTCCTTTGATTTCAGCCACTAAGTTCGCACGCATCGGGCTATACTCTACAAGTTTTGACTCTATTTCATACTCATTAAAAAGATCTTTAAAATACTCTGCGACTGCGACTTCATTATCATTTACAGTCTCTATTTGTATAACATCTTGTAAAATTTTAATTTTCTTTTCTTTATTCATTATCGTTTCCTCCATATGTATTTGTTTGTTATTGGCTAAGCGTTTCGTATTCTTTAAAACCTGTTCTTATTATATAGGTTTTAAGGATATAACTCATAACTTAACCATTCGAAAGTCTCAAATGAAAAACAACGGCTGGTTAAACCGTTGTTTTAATTTACTTCTATTTAATTAACTCATAAATAGACTTGCTCTATAAACACTAGTATACCAATAAAGTTTTGATAAATAAATAAATTCTCCGTAATTTCTCCGTCCGACATCTAGAGTAGTCAAACATATGTGACACATACTTAAAGTTCTAGTACAAAATAAATAGAATTGAATGGGGTTCTGGGGGACCGCGGCCCCCCAGAAAAAATTAAGCACTTTGTGATTCAAAGTATTGGGCCACGACTTCATTTGGACTCAAAAAGTTAAGTACTTTACGATGGATATTATTACTTCGGTTAATATAACGCGCATGCGCCTTAAATAGCGCTTCTTCTGACGTAAATGTTCGACGATGGTAAAAGCGCTCGTCGTCAATTCGATGGCTACGCTCTACCTTACCATTCTGCCAAGGCGAATAAGGGCGTGTTCTCTTGTACTGAATCCCTTTAGCCTC
>NZ_FNEL01000004.1 GCF_900100125.1 Dolosicoccus paucivorans
TTAATGAAGTAGATGAAGACTTTCTTAAGGAAGTAACCTTCAAGCGAAATATCATTCCACGTAAATCTCTTAACTACTACACTCCCCTGGAGGTTTTCTTGGCCCATCTTTTGGATCAAACACCTGGATATTATGCCAACCACTTAAGAAATATGGTTTCATCAAGCACCTGACTCCTCAAGAGTCGCTAGCGCTTTTCCTCTTGACCAGCCAGGAGCTTGATGAAGGGAGTTGTTTAAGGTGGTTAGCACAAGTATGTCACCAAGTTCAATCACTCATAATATAGTGTAGAAATTTCTAACTTAAATTGACAATCGAGATAATAAAACAAATAAGCGACCCGGTGGCAATCCTAGATAGGTTTCGTTATAATAGTAAGGAATGAATACTTCTAAATTTAGTATAAAGAAAGGATTAAAGGGATGATTTATTTAGACTATGCCGCCACAACGCCAATGAATAAAAATGTCATTCATGCAATGATTCAAGCGATGGAAACATATTACGGAAATCCTTCAAGTGTCCACCAAGAAGGTAAAGTAGCCCGTCATGAACTATTAAAAGCCCGGCAAGCCATTGCGGCAGCTCTAAAGATCTCTCGTGACCATTTATACTTTACAAGTGGCGCAACAGAAGCGAATAATTGGGCATTGGTTTCTCAAGCTCACCAAGCTCGCTCCTTAAATAAAGGGAATCATATTATTTCTTCTAGTATCGAACATCCGTCGGTTATTGAAACGTTAGAAGCGCTAAAAGAAGAAGGATTTGAAATAACTTATATTGATCCTGATCCAAAGACATTACAAATTAACGTCGAAGATTATTTGAATAATACAATGGATCGAACCATTGGGTGGGTGGCGATGGCTGTTAATAGTGAAGTGGGAGCTATCTTACCCGTTCAAGAACTCGGTCAAAAAGCTCGCGAATTAAACCTTTGGTTTCATGTCGATTTTGTTCAAGCTTTAGGCAAAACCGCATTAACTGTAGATGAGATTGCTTGTACCTCTTTATCTTTATCAGCTCATAAAATCTTCGGACCAAAAGGCATGGGATTATTATATTATCATCCTTTTGATGAAAGAATGATTTTACAACCTTTCATTCATGGCGGAGGACAAGAGCGAGGCATGCGATCAGGAACAGAAAACACATCAGGCATCATTGGGTTTGCTAAAGCGATTGAAGAAGTAACCAATCACCCAATCGCACCAGCCTTAGAAAAAATTCATAATTATTTATTGGACCACTTAAAGCAAGCAAATCTTCGTTACGAAATGAATGGGCCAAGCACACCTAAAGCACCTCATATTGTCAGTATTTGGCTAAAGGGTATTAGTGCTGAGCGAGCACTCATTCAGTTAGATTTAAAAGGATTAGCGGTCTCTGCTGGGAGCGCTTGTTCAGCAGGAACAGTACAAGACTCTCCCATTTTAAAAGCTTATTACCCTAAAGAATCTGAGCGTTGGCATGAAAGTTTACGCTTATCTTTTGGTCCACAAACAACCACTCAAGAGATTGATGCTTTAATTGAAGCATTGGAACAATTAAAATAAAAGGAGATCATCACATGGCACGTAAAAAACAAGCAACTTTATTAGGATTTAACCGCACATTTGAAGTCAGTCCCGAATGTCGTCCGTATACTTTAAGAGATAACGGTTTTCAACCAACTCGTAACGGCAACTTTGCTTTTGAGCGCAAGCTTGATTCAACGAATAAAGCGGGACTTGTTTTAAAAGTAATGGTTTCAAAAGATTTAGAAAATTTAAGAATTTCAACAGTCAACAATAAAGGTTTCAATTCAGTGAATATTATGAATTTAGCTGATAATGATATGGTTGTTGAGAAAGTGAATTTCATCTTCGACGGTTTTGTCGAACGCAACGTACTTGTTGAAGTAGATAAATAAGTAAGATTTTTAAACGAACTCTGCACGATTAGAATAGAGTTCGTTTTGTCGTTAAAGGAAGGGGTTTATTATGACAACAAATGGAAAGCGCGTCGTTTTAGGAATGAGTGGCGGCGTCGATTCATCAGTAGCTGCTCATTTATTAAAAGAACAAGGGTATGACGTCGTCGGTTTATTTATGAAAAACTGGGATGATACGGATGAAACAGGTTTTTGTACAGCAACGCAAGACTATGAAGACGTTGCTTTAGTCGCTGAACAATTAGGCATTCCTTATTATTCCGTCAACTTTGAAAAAGAATATTGGGACCGCGTCTTTGAATACTTTTTAACTGAATACAAAAAAGGCCGTACCCCAAACCCGGACGTTATGTGTAATAAAGAAGTGAAATTTAAAGCCTTTTTAGATTACGCTATGCAACTGGGTGCGGATTATATTGCGATGGGGCATTATGCGCGGGTCAAACGAGATGAAGACGGAGTGGTTCATTTATTAAAAGGGGTGGATCATAGTAAAGATCAGTCATACTTTTTAAGCCAATTAAACCAACAACAACTTCAAAAGGCCCTCTTTCCTTTAGGAGATATGGAAAAGTCTGAAGTAAGAAAGATTGCTAAAGAACTTGATTTAGCAACGGCAGACAAAAAAGATTCAACCGGAATTTGTTTTATTGGTGAGCGTGATTTTGGTGAGTTTTTATCTAACTATTTACCCAATAAGCCCGGTAAAATGGTCACTTTAGATGGCGAAGTAAAAAATGATCATATGGGCTTAATGCACTATACGATCGGTCAACGCCAAGGATTAGGAATTGGTGGCGGTAAAGGGTCAAATGAACCATGGTTTGTTATTGGAAAAGACATTACCACTCAAACTCTTTATGTCGGTCAAGGGTTTCATCATCCTAACCTTTATGCCGATTCTCTTGAAGCATCTGAAATCCAATTTACAACAGATGAGAAAAAGCCACAAACGATGCGTGTTAATGCTAAATTTAGATACCGTCAACAAGACGTTCCAGTGACGGTCCATTTAGGAGACGATCAAACGACCGCAACGGTAGAGTTTGATGAGCCTGTGCGCGCTATTACGCCAGGTCAAGCTGTCGTCTTTTATGACGGAGAAGAAATGATTGGTGGCGGAATCATTGATGCAGCCTTTTTTGAAGGTGAGAAGCGCCAATACGTTTAATGGGGAGGAGTAGAAGATGCCACAAGAAGAATATATTGTTGGACAAGTCGAAGCGATTTATTTCGAAAATCCATCCAATCTTTATAAAGTCTTTCGTATTCAAGTGGATGCTTCTGAATCTTCCATTATTGTAGATGATACGATTGTTTGTACGGGATATTTTGCTGAATTGGATTACGACTTGCCTTACCAATTTTTTGGCTCTATTGTTAACCATCCTAAATTTGGTGAACAATTTAAAGTCGAACGTTATCAGCAAATGGAACCTACGTCTAAACAAGGGCTTATTGACTATTTATCCGGTCATAAATTTAAAGGAATTGGTCCTGTATTGGCGACACGTATTGTTGATGAATTAGGTCAAGATGCGATTAATAAAATTATTGAAGATAGTAATGCGTTAATCAACGTCCAAGGCTTATCGAAAACAAAACAAGAAGAGTTAAGAAATACCTTACTGCAAACTCAAGGAACGGAACGTATTTTCATTACGTTAGGTCAGTGGGGCTTTACCGCTAAAATGGCTGATAAAATTTATAAAGCCTTTCAAAGTAAGACGATTGATTTATTACAAGAAAATCCTTATCTATTAGTCGAAAAGGTTGAAGGAATTGGCTTTCAAAAAGCTGACCAATTAGCCCAAACCTTAGACATAAAAGCTGATAGTCCGGACCGCCTTAAAGCGGCATTACTTGTTGTCGTCCAACAATATTCATTAGCTGAAGGAGACACTTACGTCGAAAAAGAGACCCTTCTACAAGAAACGCAAAAGTTACTCGAAAAAAGTCGCCCTTTTATGGTGGAAGAATTTTTGATTGAAGAAAGTTTAGAAACGGCCATTGAAGAAGAGCTACTGATGACGTTAGATAACGGCGTGATGTTGCCTAGTTTATATTACGCTGAATTAGGCTGTGTACAACTATTAAGCGATTTAATGGAACATACGACCTTTACCCCTCCTTCAAAGAAAAAAATAGACGAAGGGATTAAAGCGGTCATCAATCAAGTAGGAATTCCTTACGACAAACAACAACAAGCAGCGATCAAAACGGCGATGCAGTCGCCGGTATCAATTATTACCGGAGGACCTGGTACAGGTAAGACAACCTTAGTCAATGGGATGATTCATTTACATGAATGGTTAAACCCTTCAAAAGGCGATGAACAAACCACTGTTTTACTGGCAGCTCCTACAGGACGAGCGGCTAAGCGTTTAAGCGAAATGACGGACCGACCGGCGACAACGATTCACCGCTTAGTCGGTTATACAAGAGAAAGTCGTCGCGATGAGTTTGTTCCTTTAGAACTTGAAGGGACTTTGTTAGTAGTGGATGAGATGTCGATGGTTGATACGTGGCTACTGTATTGGCTACTACAATCGATTCCTTTTGGATTACAAGTGATTTTTGTAGGGGATCGCCATCAATTACCATCCGTTGGTCCGGGGCAAGTATTTACCGATTTAATTTTATCTAAAACTTTACCAACCATTGAATTGACCCATATCTATCGACAAGAAGAAGGTAGTAGTATTGTAGAACTCGCCCACTCGATTCAAAAGGGCGAATTACCTAGCGACTTTTTAGATAAAAGAGACGATCGGTCGTTTATTCCATGTACAGCGGACCAAGTGCCTCAAGTAGTAGAACGAGTCGTCCAATTCGCTTTACAAAAAGGTTACGATGCTCAAACAATGCAAGTACTTGCTCCTATGTATAAAGGACCAGCAGGGATTAACCGCCTTAACGAGTTACTACAAGAAGAGATGAACCCATTAAAAGGACAAATGCGCGAAATCAAATCCTTTAACCACTCGTTTAGACATGCTGATAAAGTACTTCAATTGGAAAATGACGCTGAACTAGGCATTTACAACGGAGATATTGGGGTGATTGAAGGAGTGTATCGCGGAGAAGAAACAGAATCAAAAAGTGATGAGTTAGTGGTTGATTTTGATGGGCTAGAAATCACTTATACACGAAGTAACTTTGATCAACTCACTTTAGCTTATTGTACATCGATTCATAAATCCCAAGGAAGCGAATATCCTCTCGTTATTTTAGCTCTTGTTAACACGTATTCCAAAATGTTGCGCCGAGATTTGCTTTACACCGCGATTACACGCGCAAAAGGTAGTCTCGTTCTTCTAGGTAACCCACAAGATTTTGTTACAGCAGTAAATAATGGAGGTCAAGAACGCCGTACTTTATTAAAAGAGTTACTACAAGTTAAATTTGAAACGCAAGAAGAAGTATTCGAAGAAGAAGAAGAACAAGCAATCATTCAACAACAATTAGAAGAGCCGATCCGTTTGACAGAAGAAACTTGGGATCAAATCGATCCGATGATCGGGATGAATAACGTAACACCTTATACAATATAAAAAGAGAACGCCACCGAAAGAGCGTTCTCTTTTATTATTTATATATAAAATGGATATTGAGTGATGCGAATATGGAAAGTTGTTGGGGTAACAAAAAGATTCTCCCCATCCATTTCACATAACACATCTTGAGATATATTCACTTCTAAGTAAGGATCTTGAAGTTTCAATAAACTATCCCTATCAACGGCTTGTTTTTTACTAAATAATTTTTTCGTAAATCCAATTAATTGCAGCGGGCTTAGTTTCCTAACAAGGAGTAAAGAAAGTTGACGTTCATTAGATTGTAAATCAATATTTAAAGGAACGCCTCCGCCAAAGTAGGGAGTATTCATAATACTTGTCATTAACATATCGTTATAATATTTTTTTTGACCATCATAAACAAACTCTACTTCCATCGTTTCTAATTTAGATAAGGATAGACCTAAAGCGACTAAATAGCGCAAACGATTCATAACGGGGTAGTTCCAAATGGCGGACTTTTTAAGTTCATAGGCTTTAGCATTGACTTGAGCATTAAAACCAAAACCGATATTATTCATGGCCACATATAAATTACCTGTTTCTTGGTTATAACAGCGCATAACAGGTAATTGAGTAGGCTGATGAGTAAAAAGAAGGGTTTCAATAATTTCACGTGAAGTTTTATCTGGTTGAAAAGCTTCATGGAAATCATTGCCGTTTCCAGCTGGAAGTAAAGCCACAGGAATCAGCGCTTTTTCTTTATAAAAGGTCGTTACAATTTGATGTAACGTTCCATCACCACCGACAACTAAGACACGATCTTCTGGATGGAGGCGAGAAATTAGTTGTCGTGCAATGACGCCTGCATGATCAGGATATTCTGTGGAATAAGTAATAAAGCCGATTTGAAAACTTGTTAAAATTTGATGCGCTTCGCGCAGTACTTTTCTGCCTCGGCCACCTCCTGCGCGTTCATTGACAATAATATGTACTTTCATCACTCAACCTCCTAAAAAATCTTATAAAGCATCTTCATTATAAGGGATTTTAAGCGATGACTCAACTTCAAGGATATTTCAAGACATAAAAAGAGATAACCCCCTGATTAAGCTAGAAATTAAGAAAGAAAAAGAAAAAGAAAGGAAAGGGGTTATCTGAAAATATTATAACACAAATCTAATAAAATAATCAAAAATTAATAGTTAATTAATTCACATTAACAATTTTTGTTGATTTTGCCTCCCTAGCATCTGGAAATTAGGTCTGATAAAATAAAAAGATGAATGCCTAATTGAAAGGATTGAACAATGAAAGAGAATAAATCACAACTCACATTTAAGAAAAAAGCGTTAATTACGCTCACAATTTTAATTTTAACAACAGTTGGATTGACGATTGGTATTGGCAATTATTTTGTTAACTACGCTTTAGTGCCTCAATCAGGAGGGGATGACCGCCAAGTTGACCTTAGTTTACAAACAGGTGATGAATTAGAGACCATCCATGCCGCAAGACAAAAACACGTTATTAAACGCGATGAGTGGTTAGAATCCGTTAAAGCAGACCAAGAAGAAATCCAAATTGAATCTAACGACGGACTGACGTTAACAGGACATATTTTTACGCAACCTAAACCGACGAACGATTGGGTGATTATCGTCCATGGTTACCAATCGACAGAAGAAGAAGCATTACTTGTTGCACCTCATTTTTATAGTAAAGAATATAATATTTTAAGTATTCAACAACGAGCTCACGGAAAGAGTGAAGGAGAATACATTACCATGGGGGCTAAAGAAAGTGAAGATTTATTAAACTGGACTCAATGGCTCATTGAAAAGGAGCCAGAAAGCGATATTGTTTGGCATGGGACATCCATGGGAGCTGCTACGGTAATGATGGCCGCACCTCAAGCACCAGAACAAGTCTACGCGATTATTGAAGATTGTGGCTATACAACTGCTTGGGATATCTTTTCTTCTGAATTGAAGTTAAGATTTAATTTACCTTCTTTTCCAGTTTTAAATATGGCAAACATTGTTGCTAAAGCAAGGGCTGACGTAAACTTTAGACAAGCTAGTTCTATCGAAGCGGTAAGACAGAGCTCAGTGCCTATGTTATTCATTCATGGAACAGCCGATGACTTCGTGCCAGAGTGGATGGTTTATGACCTATATGACGCAAAAGAGGTCGGTCTAAAAGAACTTTATACTGTTCCTCAAGCGGGACATACAGAAGCAAAGTTTAAAGACGGTTCTAACTATTACGAAAAGATCGACCAATTCATCGAACAAGCCCGTCAAGAACGTTGACATATCAGGAGAAATACTGTAAAGTATGGGACTAGGAGGACATGTCTTTTATACTGTTAGAGACGCTTTCATCGGTGAAAGAAGCGACCATAAAAGATGCTCCCTCATGAATTCCTATTTGAAAAAATAGCGTACTTCGGCGTTAACGATGCATAAAGATATAATGATCAGTCGTTATAATCAAGGTGGTACCGCGTTAAAACGCCCTTGGCTATAACGGCTTTTTTTATTTAAATAATATAATGGAGGTTTAAATCAATGAAACAATTGACCAGTTCACAAACACGACAAATGTTTTTAGATTTCTTCAAACAAAAACAACACGAAATTATCCCTAGTGCTTCTTTAGTTCCTGTCAATGACCCGACCCTTTTATGGATCAACTCTGGAGTGGCCGCTCTTAAGAAGTACTTTGACGGCACCCAAACGCCAGACAACCCTCGTTTAGCCAACTCACAAAAAAGTATTCGTACAAATGATATCGAAAACGTAGGACATACGGCACGTCACCATACTTTATTTGAAATGTTAGGTAACTTTTCAATCGGCGAATACTTTAAAGAAGAAGCCATCGCTTGGGCGTGGGAGTTTTTAACCCATGAAGACTGGCTTGATTTTGAACCTGAGAAACTATGGGTGACTTATTATCCAGAGGATAAAGAAACGGTTGAAATTTGGAAAAAACAACCTCATTTTATTTCCGATCATTTAATTCCGATTGAAGATAACTTTTGGGATATTGGAGCAGGACCTTGTGGACCTAACTCAGAAATTTTCTATGACCGTGGGCCAGAATACAACGATCTGCCAGAAGACCATCCGGAAAGTTATGCTGGCGGAGAAAATGAAAGTTGGTTAGAAATGTGGAACTTAGTGTTTTCGCAATTTAACCATTTACCAGATGATACTTATGATCCATTACCTCATAAAAACATTGATACGGGGATGGGATTAGAACGTTTAATGTCTGTTATTCAAGATACACCGACGAACTTTGAAACGGATTTATTTTTACCGATTATTCGCCGCATCGAAGAGCTATCTCACAAAAAATACGGGGAAGACGCTCAATTAGATATTAGCTTTAAGGTCATTGCCGATCACGCTCGTGCGGTTACTTTTGCGATTAGTGACGGAGCATTGCCTTCTAACGAAGGACGAGGCTATATTATTCGTCGCTTGATTCGCCGTAGTGTAATGCATGCACGCCGTCTAGGTATTAACGGCACCTTCTTAAAAGAATTAGTGCCAGTCATCGTGAACATTATGGCTGATTTTTACCCAGAATTAGAAACCGAAGCTTCTTTTGTTCAAGATGTTTTAACCCATGAAGAGGAGCGTTTCCATGAAACGATTGAAGGAGGCGAACAACAACTTCAACGGGTTATGGACGAGTTAAAAGCTAACCAACAAACAATGATTAGTGGCTCTCAAGCATTCCAATTATATGACACCTTTGGTTTCCCAATGGAATTAACGATGGAGCTTGCTCAAGAAAGTGACTTTACGGTTGATGAAGAAGGTTTCCACAAGGCAATGGAAGAACAACGTCAACGTGCCAGAGCTGCTCGTAGTGACGAAAGCAGTATGGCGGTTCAAAGTGATCTATTAACTAGCATTGATGCTCCTTTTGAATTTGTTGGTTATGACCAAATGGAAGCTGAAGGAGTCGTTGAAGCCATTGTTTATGAAGATGAATCAGTTAAAGAATTACCAGTTCATCAACAAGGATGGCTCTTTTTTGACCAAAGTCCGTTCTATGCTGAAATGGGAGGCCAAGTGGCTGATAAAGGCTTTATTTACTCAAACAATGAAGTGATTGGGAAAGTAATCGATGTCCAAAAAGCACCTCGCGGTCAATATATGCATTTAGTCGAGTCCGCTGAACAACCGTTAAACGTTGGACAAACTTATACACTAGCGGTCAACTCATCAAAACGACGAGACATTAACAAAAACCATACGGCGACTCACTTACTTCACCGTGCTTTACAAAAAATACTAGGAGAACATACTCATCAAGCGGGGTCTTATGTCGGCCCGGACCGTTTACGATTTGACTTTTCTCATTTTGGAAAAGTAACTCCAGAACAGTTAGAAGAAATTGAAGACTATGTTAACGATTGGATTCGTCGCGGTGTAAACGTTCAAATTACTCAAATGCCATTAGAAGAAGCTAAAGCATTAGGTGCCACCGCACTCTTTGGTGAAAAGTATGGCGATGAAGTACGCGTTGTCGATATTGCGGGTGAATCCATTGAGTTATGTGGTGGAACCCACGTGGCGAATACAAGTGATATTGGAACGTTCAAATTAATGAGTGAAGCAGGTATTGGAGCGGGAATTCGCCGTATTGAAGCACTAACCGGACAAGGAGCCATTGAAGACTACCAGCAAAAAGAAGCTTTATTAAAAGACGTGCAACATCAACTAAAAGTGGCTGAGTTAGATCAAGTGGTGAACCGAATTCAACAATTACAAGAGGAATTAAAGGCAACTGAATCTCAATTAGAATCTTTAAATGCCCAATTAATGCAACAAGAATCTCAAGCGATCTTTAATCAAGTTGAAGAAATAGAAGGGGTTACTTATATCGCAGCCCATATTCCAAACCAATCAATGGACTCGCTCCGTCAATTAGGAGATATGTGGCGTCAAAAAGGTACATCGAACGTTTTAGTCGTGGCAACAGACAACGAAGATCGTGCGAACTTAATGGTCTTAGTAGATGATGAAACGATTAAAAAAGGTCTAAAAGCGGGTGACTTAATTAACCCCCTTGCTCAAATGATCGGCGGTGGCGGCGGAGGTCGTCCACAAATGGCTCAAGCCGGAGGAAAAGCTCCTGAAAAGATTGCGGAAATGTTACAGGCCGTTCCAAGTACTGTGGAAATGTTACTGAAACATTAAAAAGCGAGCTTTTCATATCTTTTTAAGGTAAACTTAGTTACAATAGTAAAAGTAGAAAGGAACGGTGCAACGATGAAATCTTTAGATGAAACAATTTTATTTAAGTTGGACGATTTAAATAAACTTTCTGTGCGTGATACGTTAGAAATTGTCTACAAAGCACTCGAAGAAAAAGACTATGATCCAGCTAATCAAATCGTTGGTTACTTGCTCTCAGGAGATCCTGCTTATATTCCGCGTCATAAAGATGCACGTAATTTAATTCGTCGTCATGAAAGAGACGAAATCATTGAAAAACTCGTTGAGTTTTATATTCACCAACAAGAAAAAGAATGAGAAACTATCAACGCATAATGGGACTCGACGTCGGTTCCCACACAGTGGGTATTGCGATTAGCGACTTAATGGGCTGGACCGCACAAGGGTTAATTACTTTGAAGATTAACGAAGAACAAGAAGAGTACGGCTTAGATGAACTACTTAAATTGATTAAAGAACATCAAGTCAAGAAAGTGGTTATTGGTCTTCCTAAAAATATGGATAACTCGATCGGTCCTAGAGCTCAAGCTTCTTTAGATTATGGTGAAAAGTTACAAGCACTCGATCCTACTTTAGAAGTCATTTATCAAGATGAACGTTTAACGACGTCTCAAGCTGAAAGAATGTTAGTTGAAGAAGGAAACGTCTCACGCAAAAAGCGTAAACATATCATTGATAAAGTCGCTGCAGTCCTTATTTTACAAAGTTATTTAGATACTCATGGGAATTAGGAGGTATATGATGAGCGAGAATTATGAACCGATTACATTAATCGATGAAGAAGGTAATGAAGCGCTATTTGAAGTTCTTTTTACTTTCGAATCCAAAGATTACAATAAGAATTATGTCGTTGTTTATCCAGCAGGAGCGTTAGACGAAGAAGATGTCGAGTTATTTGCTTATTCATACGTCGAACAACCAAACGGTGAATCAGGTGAGTTACAAGAAATTCAATCTGATGAAGAGTGGGACATGATCGAAGAAGTCCTTGCTACTTTCTTAAGTGATGAAAATATGCAATAATAATAATCGATTTATTCGATGAACAACTGAGATTAAACCCTCAGTTGTTCTTTTTAACTTTATTCACCCCAACGCGCTTACCAAGCATGATTGAATCTATCACAATCAACGAGGAGGTAACATGAGCAAATTAAATTGGAAACAACTCAAAGAAGAAGCTAAATATAACGAAGCTAGAGATTTAACAGAAGATTTATGGGCTAAGCGGATTGTAAAGTATATCTTACGCGGTTTACTCATCCTTTTTATCATTGGGTTTGTCTTTGCTAGCGGATATACTTACCAATCTCTTCAGCCCTTAGCCAAAAAGGACACACAAACCCAAGAAGTGATGATTCCGATTGGTAGTAGTAATAAAGCGATTGCTAAGCTGTTAGAAGATCACCATCTTATTCGTAATAGTCGTATTTTTCACACTTATTTAAAACTGAAAAATATAACCGATCTTCAAGCAGGTTACTTTGATTTATCTCCTTCGATGAACGCTGATGAAATTATTAATCAACTTCAAGAAGGAGGACGCCCGATTACGGCGGATACAGATGTTAAATTAACGGTCGTTGAAGGGATGATGCTAGAAGAAATTGCTGAAACAGTAGCAGAACATACTTCAATTACGAAAGAAGAATTTATTAAAACTGCAGATAATCCAGCTTTCATTAAAAAGCTCGCCCAACAATTTCCAAGTCTCATTCAGCCGCTCATGGATAAAGAAGACTTAAAGCATCCTTTAGAAGGTTATCTCTATCCGGCAACCTATGACTATTTTACTGATACGCCGGTTGAAGAGTTAATTTCTGACATGGTTGCGCAAACCAATTTAATTTATCAAAAATTAAAACCAGAATTAGAAAATACTTGGATGGATTTTCATCAAGTGTTAACATTAGCTTCTATTGTTGAAAAAGAGGGAATTACTCCCGAAGATCGTCGCCTAATTGCAGGAGTCTTTTTAAACCGTTTAGAAGCAGACATGCCACTGCAAAGTGATATTACCGTTCTTTACGTTTTAGGCGAGCATAAAGAGATCGTCACCTATAACGATTTAGAAAAAGACTCTCCCTATAACTTATATATGTATTCAGGGTTAGGTCCTGGACCTTTTAATAGTCCTAGTTTGGAAGCTATTGAGGCTGTTTTAGAGCCAGAATGGTCCAACTATTACTACTTCGTTGCCGATTTAGACACTCAAAAGGTCTATTATGCTGAAACCTTTGAAGAACATGAAGTATTAGTTGAAAAATATGTCAATAAATCCCGAGAATCCCAACAGGAAGGTTCATCCAATGATAAGGATTCCCAACAAGAATAACTGTTCATTGAATGATACAGATAAATAGGTAATATATTTTAAGGAGAATTAAGATGCAAGAAAAAGTATATCCAATGACCCAAGAAGGTCTTGAAAAATTAGAACAAGAATTAGAAGATTTAAAAGTCAATAAACGTAAAGAAATTGTCGAGCGTATTAAAATTGCTCGTAGTTTCGGAGACTTATCAGAAAACTCTGAATATGATGCGGCTAAAGACGAACAGGCTTTTGTGGAAGGACGTATTTCTACATTAGAAGATATGATTCGTTATGCGGAAATTATTGATGATAAAGATATCGATCAAGATGAAGTTACTTTAGGGCGTAAAGTAACATTTCAAGAATTGCCAGATGGTGAAGAAGAAACTTATACCATTGTTGGTAGCGCTGAAGCAGACCCATTAGAGTCTAAAATTTCAAACGATTCACCGATCGCTAAAGCTTTATTAGGTAAAAAAATCGGCGACGTTGTTGAAGTGGACACCCCGGGCGGAACGTTTGAGTGTAAAATTATTAACGTTGAAAAAGCGTAATTTAGTTAAGCAAGGAGAAATCCTTGCTTATTTTTTTCGTTCTTTTGGTACAATAGAAGTAATAAAGAGTTAATGAAGATATAGGAGTAATAAATGAACTTAAAATTTTGGTTTCAAATATTTATTCAGCACTGTGTGGTCTTATTTGGTTTAACCTTTAGTCTAATTTATTTTTTAGGAAAAGGGTTATCTTTATTCGATCCAACACAATTGTGGCAAATACGCTTTTTTCATTTACCTTTTAGTTTAATATTAACGCTATTAATCATCAGTATTGCGCTTGTTACAGCGACTTTTACGTTAAGTCAAGCGGTACATCCTTACGAGACCATTCGTGCTCAACTCAATTGGTTAATGTTAGGTCAATATGATCATCCAATCTTTACAAACCCTCCTACTAAAAGAGCATGGGATTTAAGTGAAGAAATGACTCATGATATTGGTTTGTTGAAAGATAAAATGCAACAGATGGCTTTTGATTTACAAGAGTTTTCCGCCGCACCGACGTTTGTTGGCGAAGATACAAGGGAAGAAATCATTGAACAGGAACGAACGCGCATTGCTAGAGAGTTACATGACTCTGTTAGTCAACAACTCTTTGCCGCAATGATGTTACTTGCAACCCTTAATGAACAAACCGATGAAGAAGAACAATATGATGCGATTAAACCAATGCTTGAAACGACTTCAACCATTGTCGATCAAGCCCAAGCCGAAATGAGAGCTTTACTGCTTCATTTGCGTCCTGTTGAATTACAAGGTAAGTCGCTAAAAGAAGGGATTACTCAATTACTTCAAGAATTAGACGGACGACTTCCTATTAAAATTCATTGGGATATCGTCGAAGTGCGTTTAGAAACCGGTGTGGAAGACCATTTATTTAGAATTGTTCAAGAAGCGATCTCTAATACGTTAAGACACGCTAAGGCGAGTGAGTTGGAAGTATTGATGCGTAAAGTAGGCAGTCAGTTGGAGTTAAGTATTCAAGATAATGGAGTAGGATTTGACACATCCAAAACCTTTATGGCTAGTCACGGCTTAAATAATATAAAAGAGCGTGTCGAGTCATTAGGTGGCGATTTTAAAGTCACCAGTCAAAAAGGAGAAGGAACCGTAATAAAATTATCCATTCCTTTTCAAGAAAGATAGTGAGGAAAAATATGATTAGTGTATTATTAGTCGATGACCATGAGATGGTCCGTTTAGGTGTATCCGCTTATTTATCGTCTCAAGCGGATATTGAAGTGATTGGTGAAGCTGAAAATGGCTTAAGAGGCTATCAAATGGCGCTTGATTTAAAGCCAGATGTTATTTTGATGGATTTAGTTATGGACGTGATGGATGGTATAGAAGCAACGGAGAAGATTATTGCCGAGTGGCCCGAAGCACAAATTATTATTGTGACGTCTTTTCTAGATGATGAAAAGGTCTTTCCTGCTATTAAAGCTGGCGCTAAAAGCTATTTACTAAAAACTTCTTCAGCCAGTGAAATTGCCCAAGCCATTCGTAAAACCTATCAAGGTGAACACGTGATGACAAGAGAAGTAAGTGATAAACTCATCCAAAGAGAAGATGAAAAAAGAAAAACCTATCCTCATGATGAGCTCACTGGAAGAGAATATGAAGTATTGCAGTTGATTGCTAAAGGAAAAAGTAACCAAGAAATTGCAGAAGAATTATTTATTTCTCTTAAGACGGTTAAAACTCATGTTTCAAATATTTTATCTAAATTAGAAGTAGCGGATCGTACCCAAGCAGCGATTTATGCTTACCAACATAGTATTGTAGAAGATTAGAGGTATTAGATGGTAACAGAATCATTTCGGTTTGAACGACCGCGCCAAAAGCATTTAAAAGCTCTTGAAGCTTTGAAACAAGAATTCATCCAAGACGGCAGTTCAATGGATGGAAGTATGAATTTAAAAGAAACAGAAGACATTCATCAGTGGCTAAAAGAAGTCAAAGCAATGGAGTCTAAAAAGACTTGTCCAAAAAACCTAGTGCCCCATACTTTATTGCTATGTATTGACAAGTCCACTAATGAGATTATCGGCTCGATTCAAGTGCGACATGAACTCAATGATTTTTTAAGTCGGTTTGGTGGACATATTGGCTATAGTGTCAGACCCACTCAGCGACAGAAGGGGTATGCAACTAAGATGTTAGAGGCGATTAAACCTTTATGTATTGATTTAGGGTTGGAGAAAGTTCTTATAACATGCCTTAAAAGTAATGAAGCAAGCCGACGAGTGATTTTAAATAATGGTGGCGTCTATGAATCAACGATTTACGATAACAATCGACAAGAAGACATCGAGCGTTATTGGATAAACTTAAAAGCACAAAGAGATCTTTAGAGGATTTCTTTGTGCTTTTACTTTGCAATCAGTCACGAAACTAGTCACGTGTTACATGAAAAGTCGTACGGAAACTCATACGAAAAAACAAAAAACGTTGATATTCATTCATGCCTATCTTTTAGAAAAACATGATAATATCAACGTTTATGACTAGTGTAGCGACTAGTTAAAATATGAAAATGGAGCTGACGGGAGTCGAACCCGCGTCCAGACATCCTACTACTACAGAATCTACGTCCATAGTTTAATTATTTAAGTTTTAGCGACGATTTAGCCATTAAACAAGCATCCATCGTTCGCGAGTCTGATCATCTCTTTCTTAGTTTACAGACGGAAAACTAAGACGTATCCCACTTAAATTGAGACCAGGATCTAGCACATGGGAGATGCTAGGCTGATCTTCGCTCGCTGGTTTTACGCAGCTAAAGCGAAAGAATTGTTTGTTTTGTTTGCAGTTATATTTAACTGTTTTGCGTTTTTAGAAAGACGCAACCCTTTCGGACGCATCCATAGCGCAGTGATGCCTGTCGAAACCTAAACAGCCCCGAGTCATCAACAGATCTATTATACATGAAATAACAAAAGAAAGCAAAATCTCCAGCAGTTAACTTTGCTGGAGACTAAACTTATTATTTAAATCGATATAATACCTTTAAAAGAAGGGGCGTTAAAATAACTGCCACAATCGTTTCAGGAATAGCATTGGTTACGACAATGCCCATCAGTAGTTGCATCAATAACTGACTGCTTGCGGTTTGTGGTGCGATGTTAATCATTGTTAAGTAAGCCTCTTGTTTAAATAAGAAAATCGCTCCTAATACAAGCAGGGTATTTAAGAAAGTTCCCAGTACGCCACCGATGACTCCTCTTTTTGTAAGAGTAATGTTTCTTCCTTTAAGAAAATCACCAACGGCTCCAACAACCCATCCCATCATTAAACGAGGCACAATACTTACTAAAGGAGAGCCGAAAATTAAATAGTACGTTGGAAGAGGAGGGGCAACGTAAGCTCGAATTAAGCTATTAATTCCCCAACATAACGCAACCCATATTCCTAAACGACGTCCTAAAAATAAACAAGCGACAATAACTGTTACATGAATGTATGTGACTGATAAAAGAGGGGGTAAATTAATATACCCTAAAAACGGAATCCATGTTTGCAAAATAATGATCGCAATAAACATGCTTAATTGCACTAATTGCTTTGTTTGATACTTTGAATAACTCATTGAATGGTGTCTCCAGTGATAAAGGACTAAGTGCGAGGCACGTAGTCATATTTAGGTTCTTTTAATTCTTCATCATAATCAATATGCAAATCATGGCCGTCAAAAAACCATAAATCATCTTGTTCTACAAAAATTAATAAACCGTTTTTAGTTTCATAAGAAGCGCCAGGGTTGTTAGGTTCTGTTGGCTGTAACATTAACCCGTAGTTATCCATTATTGGAGAGTTACCGTAGATTTTCATTGTTAAACGAATACCTGCTCCTGGAGCTAAACCAACTTCTTCTTCATACCATTGTTCGGCTTGAGGATGGACAGTAATGTTCATAATAAACAATCCTTTCTAACAAATATCTATTTGTTGTCTGTTTCTTCGTCTTTTAAGGTGTCTTCTTTAATTTCTACTGTAATACTTGTAATTTTACGCTTTTGAGCTGCTGAGACGGTTAATAGTAAATGATGGAACGTCAACTGATCGCCTACTTCAGGCACATGACCAAATTGCTCGATCACAAAGCCACCGACCGTTGAAGAAATCCACGCGTGCTCATCTTCAATAGAAAAGGCGTCGAAGAACTTAACTAATTCAGTGCTTCCTTCTACTTGGAAAACATTTGGATCATCTGTTGATCTAATTTTATTTTCTTCAACGTCTCGCTCATCAAAGATTTCACCGACTAATTCTTCTAACACGTCTTCCATTGTGACGATTCCCATCATTCCGCCGTGTTCATCGACAACAATTCCCATATGAATTTGTGCTTGTTGCATTAAACGTAGTAACTCAGACAAAATCATCACAGGAGGTACGAACAAGACATCCGTTAACAAACTAAACTTGGTTACTTTAGTTAAATTATTACGCTGTTTAGCACGGATATAACGGTGAAAATCGCGTTCATGCATGGCACCGATCACATTGTCAATCGTATCTTCATAGACAATTAAACGTGAGTAAGGGTAACGATGGAACAATTGTTCAATTTCTTCATCGGTACTATGAACATCAAAGGCTACGACATCTACACGAGGTGTGTAGATGGCTGAAATATTGATGTCATCAAACTGAATAGCCGCTCGAACCAATTGATGCTCGTCATCTTCTAAACTACCTTCGTCTTTGGCTTCATCAACTAAAAAGAGTAATTCTTCTTCACTAATTGAAGGTTCTTCTTCAACATTAATAAAACGACGGACCAATTTTTGCCACATGGATAAAATCCAGTTAATCGGGGTAAAAAGAAACATCATCATCCTTAAAAAAGGAGCCAAAATTTTAGCCAATCGTTCGGGCATTAATTTAGCAACTAACTTTGGCGTAATTTCACCAAATAAAAGTAAAATAAACGTAGTCACTCCCGTTGCGATGGCCGGTCCATAAATAGGGTTTAATTTAACAAAAAAAACAGTCGCAATGGCTGAACTGGCAATATTAGCGATATTGTTACCAATTAAAATACTAGATAATAACTGATCGAACTGAGATTCTAGTTCTAATACTTGCTTTGCTCTTTGATCACCTTCGTGGGCTTCATTAGTTAAACGAATGGTGTTAAGCGAAGAATAGGATGTTTCAGCTGATGAAAAGATCGCTGAAATAACGACAAAACCTAAAAAGATTAATATATTGGAAATAAGATCCGAATCCATAAAAAAGAGTACTCCTTTAAAATCTAATTATCTTGTCCTATTGTATCATAGATCGAAGAAACAAAGACAACTCAAGTACGAATAATGACAAAAATTTAAAAATAACCAATAAAAAACTTGCCTTCGAATGCGAAAGCAAGTGAAATTTAATTAATCAATTAATGTTTTTGGAATAACCATGCGCATACTTACTTGTGGGTTCACTGCCTGGCAGACTACTAAGTCGCCTAATAGTGAAAGGGCCATATGAGCATCTTCAATCGTAAAATCATGATGGTTAACTAAAAATTGAGCCATCTTATTCGTTGCTTCTTTAGAAGCGACCATCATGTCTTCGTGAACACCAATCGCAGCGAAGTGATCTGGTGTTTCGATAAATGGAGTAGGTAAGTTAGCGTCTTTTAATACTTCAACAGAAATTTCTGCTGTTCCGCCGACTTCTAGTCCTGATCCGCCGACTTCACCGTCTCCCATCGCAGCGTGCATATCACCCATTGCTAGTAGAGCTCCTGGGACGTTAACAGGTAAGTAAACGTGGTTACCTTCTCTAACTAAAGTACAGTCTAAGTTACCCCCGTGTTGGTCAGGTGTTCCTGTTTCTACTGGTTTTCCTGCTGGAGCCGTTCCGATAACGCCAATCATTTTTAAAAGAGGGAAGTGGCGTCCGCGATACTCAAAGGAATCATGATTCACTTTTAAAATAGCAGTCTTTTCTTTTGTAATTTGATCTCCCAATACGCCTAGATCAGGAACAGACATAACCGCTCCTTGCTCGTTGAGATCAATTTGGTGAATGGTTACTTTTAATACATCGCCTGGTTCAGCACCTTCAACATAAATCGGTCCAGTTGCTGGGTTGATTTTATTGAAGTCAATTGAACTAATGAGATCGTCTTCTGTATGAACTGTGTTTGAAAAACAGTCGAACATTTCAACAGTAAAGGGTTCATTTGGCTTTACAGTGTGGCTGGCTTTATTTTGGCCATCCAATGCAAATACGTGATGGTCTTTTGAAATATAGTGCATAAATTAATAACCTCCTATGATTCTAATTCATCGTCATTACTTACAGCGTCCGCTAAAGCTTTAAAATGGTCTGTTTGGTTATATCCTAATAGTTCAAATTGGCCGTTAATATATTTAACCATAGAAACAGATGCGTTTTTTAAAGGCTCTTCGTAGTCAAAATCCGCTACTAACCCATGAATTAAGTAACGAATCGTTAAGCCATGACACACCACTAAAATATTTTGATTGGTTCCAGCGTGCTTATGAAGAAGCTTTAGTAAGCCTTCTTCAACGCGTTGCCAAAATTCAAGGTAGTTCTCGGCATGATGATGAGGATCCAGTGCTTTCGTTTGATCCATAAAGGCTCTAATTTGATTGTTTTTTCCTTCAGGTAAATCATATTTACGTCCTACTTCATCATTAATTTGACTCCAGAAACGTTCTACTTCTAGCCCTTCAAAGGAGCCAAAGAAGACCTCGCGAAATTCATACATCGGAACGAGTTCAATCGAATCAGCATGATTATTTTCTTGTAAAATGAGATCAGCTGTTTCAATTGTGCGCATTAAATCACTTGTATAGACCGCATCAAAATGGACATCTTGCAAACCGCGACCACTCTCACGAACTTCTTCAATGCCTTCAGGTGTTAAAGGGGTATTTCCCCATCCTTGGAATCGATCATAACGGTTAAAATAAGTTTCACCGTGACGCATAAAATAAAAGGTCACTCCGTTTGACATGTATCGCACCTCCTAATAATATCTTATAATTAAGTATACAATGAATTAGATATTTATCCAATCTTCATCCCTTTGACGAGGTGCAAATAATCCGGTTTTATGGTACTCTAAAAAGAGTTAAAAATACAAAATAGGAGGTTTTAGCCATGTCGTCTGAAAAAGTATCAATGACGGATAAATTGATGGCTGTCTTTAACGCGAACAAAAGCCAACTAGCTTTTGGAAACTATGCCGCTCAGTTTTCCTTCTATGTCATTTGGGCAATTATCCCTTTATTATTAGCACTAGCAAACGTTATTGCGGTATTGCCTATTTCTCAATATGAAATTATTAACTCAATGCAAGAGGTTTTACCAGATCAAGTTCAATCTTTAGTATTACCCATTTTAGAAGGGTACTTACAAAACACGAGTACAAGTATCTTTTCTCTGGGATTAATTATTTCTTTATGGCCTGCGTCTAAAATATTTAACACTTTACAAAAAGTATTGAATGAAATTTATAACGTTAAAGGAAGAACCGGGGTTGTCGCTCGCGTTTTAGCTTATGTTTTCACATTAGCGGTGATGATCGTTTTAGCTTCACTAAGTGTCACGTTAGTGGTCGGGCGTTTTTTAGTTGAGCAACTTCAAGAAGTCATCCAAGCTTCAACGCGGATTGATTTATCCTTTATCCAAACTTTATTAAGTCAAGGATGGCTCTTAACGTTTGGGGTCGTATTTATTGTTTTATTGACCATTTATTATTTAGTGCCTAATGTGCGTTGGTCCGTTAAATACGCCATGCCCGGCGCTTTATTTAGTTCTATCGGATTAGCGTTAGTCTCTCAATTATTTGGTATTTACTTACAATATGCTGCTTCTGATTTATCAAGTAACAATACCATTGGGGTATTTATTATTTTTATGATTTGGTTGTACTTCAATAGTATGATTATTATGATCGGAGCTTATGTGAACGTGTTATATCATTCTTATCGTACACAAAATTATTGGGAGCTCATCTCTAACAAACGTTATCCAAAAGATCATTATACAATGACTAAAGAATTTAAAACCTACACGGATGTAATTCCCGTTCTTTCAGGAAAGGTTTATCATTTATTAGAATCCAAGCAAAATATTGAAAGTGAAGAAGGGATTGAGCAATGAACATTATCAAAAACTATCGAAACAACGCTCAAGATTCAGGATTAAATTATGGCATTATTTTAAGCGTGTTACTTCTAGCTATTATCGGTATTTTAAGTATGTACGCAACGACTGTGATGATTGAAGGTCAAAACTTAGTTCCTACACTGTTTCATGCTATATGGTACGGGGTAGGGGCCATTTTGATTATTATTTTAATTCAAATTGATTCCAATCAGTACTACAAAATGGCTTATATGTTTTATGGTGCTGGAATTATTCTTTTAATTTTAGTTCTCTTTTTCTATGATAGAGAATTGGCGACTTACGCCGGAGCTCACAGTTGGTTTAGAATTGGTTCTTTAACCTTCCAGCCTTCTGAAGTGTTTAAGCCAGCTTATATTATTTTAATGGCCCGGATTATTACAGAACATAATCATCAATATTTGCATCACCGTACGTTAAAGTCCGATTGGATTTTATTAGGTAAAATCGCTTTAGTCACTTTACCACCGGTTATTTTAATCCAACTTCAAAACGACTTAGGAACGAACTTAGTGGTGTTAATTATTACAGCGGCGATGATTTTTATGTCAGGTATTAGTTGGCGAATTATTTTACCTGTCGTTATCACAGCTGTGGTAGTAGGGGGAGGTATTTTATATTTAGCCGTTGATTACCCTGAAATATTAGGTCGCTTTGTTCATGACTATCAAATTGCTCGTATTCATACATGGCTAGATCCTTTTTCCGATACTCAAAACGATGCCTATCAATTAGTGCAAAGTATTAAAGCGATTGGTTCGGGAGAGATGTTTGGTAAAGGCTTTGGTGTCTCTGAAGTCGTCGTTCCAGTTCGTGAATCGGACTTTATTTTCACAACGATTGCGGAAAACTTTGGCTTTATTGGAGCGGGTATTTTACTGTTAATTTATTTTGTATTAATTTATCAAATGATTCAAACCTGTTTTGAAACACAAAATGAATTTTATACCTATATTACAACCGGTGTGGTGGCGATGATTTTATTCCATATCGTCGAAAACGTCGGAATGAATATTGGTTTACTTCCAATTACCGGAATTCCTCTACCATTTATCTCTCAAGGGGGGTCCGCCTTATTAGGTAATATGATTGGTGTCGGATTAGTTTTATCGATGAGTTACCATCACCGAGACTATCAATTTGGTCAACCTCAACACTTTTAAATTGAAAGCTTCTCGCTATTTCAGTGAGAGGCTTTTTTAATTTGAAAAAAGTTGTATAAGAATGAAAGAACCTTTAAGCTTATAAATAGAAAAAGAATTAAGGAGTGAATGTCATGTCTTATTTATATGACTGGCAATTAGGCAAGCAATTAGTTCGTCAAGTAGTAGATGAAGTATTCGATGAGCAATCACGAATAAAAGATCAACCTTTAATGACTTCGATGACTGAACAAACAGCTCAGTCCATTAAAGCCTTTAAGTTTCAAGATGAAGGAAGAGATCCAAAAGACGTATTGAACTTTATGACTCAATCGATCTAACCTTACCGAGCTTGTTTGAATCATCCGCGATTCTTTTCTTTTATTCCAGCCGCTCATTCACCATTATCGATTGTAGGTGAAATATTGAATGCTTCTTATAATCCTTATGGAGGAAGCCATACGTTAGCTGAAGGGCCAGCAATCGCTGAAAAGTGGCTTTTAAACTTTTGAGGGAAAAAAGCAGGCTATGGTGAAAAAGAGTTAGGCGGTATTTTTGTTTCAGGAGGCTCCATGGCTAACCTTACCGCTGCGGTTATTGCTCGAGATGATAAGTTAGCAGAGTCTGAATTTCATTTAGGAACCGTCTATGTCTCCGATCAGACCCATTCATCTGTTGCTAAAGGGTTGCAAATTATCGGTATTCAAACTAAAAACATTCGCAAAGTAGAGACAAACGATCAATTTGAAATGAAGGTGGATCATTTAAATCAATTAATTGAAGAAGATAAAAAAGAAGGTAAGATTCCTTTCTTAGTCGTCGCCACCGCAGGAACAACTAATACAGGTAGCGTGGATCCTTTAAAAGCAATTGCTCAAGTCGCAAAAGAAGCTAATTTGTGGATGCATGTGGATGGAGCTTTTGGAGCCAGTGCTTTATTATCTTCCTATGCTAAAGAGTTATCGGGCATTGAATTATCTGACTCTATCAGTTGGGACGGACATAAATGGTTGTTTCAAACTTACGGCTGTGCCGCTTTAATTGTTAAAGATCGTCAAAAAATGGCCCAAAGTTTTTCAGAAAACCCGGAATATTTATTGGATATTGCTACAGGAGATGAAGCAATTAACTTTTGGGATATTGGTGTTGAATTAACAAGGCCACTACGAGGAATGCGCTTATGGTACACCCTTCAAGTATTAGGGTTAGATAAGATAAAAGAAGCGATTGATACAGGATATGAAAATGCTTTGTATATTCAAGAAAAATTCGAACAAATGTCCAATTTTGAAATTATTTCTCCCGCCAAAATGAGTGTAGTCAATGTCAGATATAATGATGGCTCCGATGAAATTCGACTTAACCAAATCAATCATCAATTATCTCAAATGGCGACCGATCAAAATGAAGCCATTTACTATACAACCCAATTAAATGGACATATTGTCTTACGTTTTTGTGCAATGCATCCTGAGTTAACTAAAGAAGAGATTGATCATTTGTTATCGTCTTTAGAACAAAACGTAGAAACTATTAAATAATATTTAAACTAGCGAACAACTAAAGGAGGAGAAGGTTTGGAATTTCAAGCAGCTATGCGCGAATTAAAACGCCAAATATTTCACCCTGTTTATACATTAATCGGAACGGAAGAATATTTGAAACGTCAATTTTTAAGAGCTATTCGGTATCAAATGAATGAGCAAGAAGAAACAGATCTTGTACGGCTAGATTTAAACGAAGTGGCGCTAGACGCTGTCTTAGATGAAGCAGAGACCTTTTCTTTTTTTACTGATCGTAAATTATTGATTGTAGAAAACAGTTTGTTTGTGACTCCAAAAAATCCAAATCCGATAGAAGATCATGAACAAAAGCGATTATTGGATTATTTAAAAGCACCGAATCCATCGACAACGATTGTCTTTTGTGTGCCTTATGATCAATTGGATAAACGGAAAAAAATAGCCAAAGCTTTTTTAACGGAAACGGAATTAGTGGATATTTCACAATTAAAAGAACAAGAAGTGCGTCAATATGTTTTGAATTACTTACAAAATGCGCCCTTTAAAATAACTCGAGATGGGATTGAGGCATTACTTGTCAGGACAGATTTTCATTTAACCCATACGATGACTGAATTAGAAAAGATTGAAACCTTTGCGTCCAACCGACAAGAGCCCATATCAAAAGGCGAGATCCAGCGTCTCGTCCCGCGAAGTTTGGAAGGAGATATTTTTGAATTAACAAACGCCATGCTTAAACGACAAGTGAGCCAGGCAGTTCAAATTTACCGTGATCTATTATTACTAGGAAACGAACCCATTGCCTTACACGGATTAATTGTCAGCCAATTTAGAATTATTATTCAAGCGAAAATCTTGTCACGCCAAGGAGAACATGAAGCACAAATTTCTAAAAAGTTAAGTGCTCACCCGTACCGCGTTAAAATGGCTCTTCAAATTGGAGCAGGAATGCCTTTAGATCAATTGTTGAATTATTATAATCATTTAGCAGAAGTCGATTATCAAATGAAGACAGGTCATGGTTTACGAGATAATCATTTTTATATTTTACTAACCCAGTTGATGTATATTTAACCAAACAAAAAAACGACTCCATGAGGAAGTCGTTTTTTCTTATTTAACTAAACGTGCTAATTGTGACTTAGTACGTGCAGCTTTGTTTTTGTGGATTAAACCGCGTTGTGCTGTACGGTCAACTGCTTGAACTGCAGTTGTGTAAAGTTCTTCAACGTTGTCAGCACCGTTTGCTACAGCGTCTTCTAAATGTTTAATTGCAGTACGCATTGAAGCAACGTGTACACGGTTTGCTTCTGTTTGACGACGAGTTGTCGCAATACGTTTAATTGCTGATTTAGTGTTTGCCATATTCAGTCACCTCTTTCGATGTATAAGTTGTGTGAATTATAAAAATTCAATCAACACACAACATTATAACGTAAAATAAGTTGTATAACAATCATAAAATTGAATTGCTTTAAAGATCCCTCTTCCAATAAGTCACATCAGTAGCTTAGCGAACATCTATTTGGTATACTAAAAGAGCATGTTGAAAGTTTAATGTATATATTTTTAGAAAGGATGAGGAGATGGAATCCAAGACATTTAAAGTTCATTCTCCCTATAAGCCCAGTGGGGATCAGCCAGAAGCCATTGCTGAATTAGCCCAAGGAATTAAAGACGGCAAAAAAGAACAAGTGTTAATGGGTGCAACGGGAACAGGTAAGACATTTACAATGGCTAATGTCATTCAAGAAGTCAATCGACCGACGTTAGTTCTAGCTCATAATAAAACTCTCGCCGGGCAGTTATATAGTGAATTACTCGAATTTTTCCCTGAAAATGCGGTAGAGTATTTTGTATCTTATTATGACTATTATCAACCGGAAGCCTATGTTCCCGCATCTGATACTTATATAGAGAAGGAATCCAGTGTTAACGACGAAATTGACAAACTACGTCACTCAGCTTCATCTGCCTTACTAGAGCGTCGGGATGTGATTGTAGTCGCTTCAGTGTCATGTATTTACGGGTTAGTTAACCCAGAAAACTACCGCGAACACGTTCTATCATTACGTAAAGGACAAGAAATAAGTCGTAACGAAATGCTCGCGCGTTTAGTCAGTATGCAGTTTGTACGAAATGATATTGATTTCCAGCGGGGAACCTTTAGAGTGCGCGGTGACGTAGTGGAAATCTTTATGGCTTCGAGAGATAAAGAGATTTTACGTGTTGAATTTTTTGGTGATGAAATTGACCGTTTAAGACAAGTGGATGTGTTAACTGGAGAAGTTAAAAGTGACGTAGATCATTATCCAATTTACCCAGCAACACACTTTATCGCCAATGATGAACAAGTATTAACCGCTGTTAATTCCATAAAAGCAGAGCTAGAAGAACGTCTCAAAGAGCTTCACGCAGAAAATAAACTATTAGAAGCCCAACGCCTAGAGCAGCGCACGAATTATGACATCGAAATGCTTTTAGAAATGGGATATTGTAACGGGATCGAAAACTATTCAAGACATATGGACGGCCGTTTACCAGGCCAGCCGCCTTATACCATAATCGATTTCTTTCCTAAAGATTTTGTCATTGTCGTCGATGAATCCCACATTACTATGTCACAAATTCGAGGCATGTTTAACGGAGACCAAGCCCGTAAACAACAATTAATTGACCACGGCTTTCGCTTACCGAGTGCTTTAGATAACCGTCCGTTACGATTGGAAGAGTTTGAAGAGCGTGTTAACCAAATTGTTTACGTTTCAGCTACACCTGGTCCTTATGAATTAGAAAAGACAAATAATGAAGTCGTTGAGCAAATTATTCGTCCAACCGGATTATTGGACCCGATTATTGAAGTGCGTCCAATTGAAGGACAAATTGATGACTTAGTGTCTGAAATTAATAAGCGAGTGGAACGAGACGAACGCGTCTTTATTACGACACTTACTAAGAAAATGTCCGAAGACTTAACGGATTACTTACACGAATTAGACATTAAAGTGAAGTACTTACATAGCGACATTAAAACCCTTGAACGAACGGAAATTATTCGCGATTTACGCCTAGGGGTATTTGACGTATTAGTCGGAATTAACCTTTTACGAGAAGGATTAGACGTACCGGAAGTAACGTTAGTCGCGATTTTAGATGCGGATAAAGAAGGATTCTTACGAAGCGAACGCTCGCTCATTCAAACCATCGGACGAGCAGCTCGTAACGCTGATGGACGAGTCATTATGTATGCCGATAAAATAACCCGTTCAATGCAAGTGGCGATTGATGAAACTGAACGTCGTCGTGAAATTCAACAAGCTTATAACAAAAAACATGGTATTACGCCAACAACCATCAAAAAAGAAATTCGCGATCTTATCCGAATTACTCATGACGTGGAGCAAGAAGAACAAGCTGAAAATATTTACGTTCAGTTTAAGAAACTTTCTCGCTTACAACGTGAAGAAGAGATCGAACGTCTCACTTTAGAGATGAAACAAGCCGCTAAAGATATGAACTTTGAAGCAGCCGCTGATCTACGTGACGTCATTATGGAACTAAAAGCAAAATATATGTGATAAAGTACTAAAATTCATTGCAAATTGGATTTATTTACGTTATCATATGAAAAGTGGAAATCACACAACCAAAGCTCAGTTTATCGAATCACCAACGTAGACTTGGCTTTTGGATAAAATTTATGAAAGAGGTGTTTGATAATGGCATTATCAAAAGAACGTAAGAACGAAATTATTAAAGAGTTTGCAACACATGAAGGAGATACAGGTTCTCCAGAAGTACAAGTTGCTGTTTTAACACACGAAATTAACACATTAAACGATCACATTCATACACACAAAAAAGACTTCCATTCATACCGTGGTCTTATGAAAAAAGTTGGACGCCGTCGTAACTTATTATCTTATTTACGTAAGAAAGACATCCAACGTTACCGTGTATTAATCGAGCGTTTAGGTTTACGTCGTTAATCATGAATGAAAAGGGTGGCTTTTGGGCCATCCTTCTTTTTTTAAAATAGATAGATGGGGCGAGTTATTACTATACAAAGTTGAGAGAGGGTATGATTTTTGAACTTTGTTTAGTAACCTCCCCCATAGTGAAAGGAGAAAATTAATGTTTGACAAGAAAGTATATACGATTGATTGGGCAGGTCGCCCGTTAACTGTTGAAATTGGCGAAATGGCTCGTCAAGCAAATGGTGCCGTTTTAGTTCGTTATGGGGATACCGCTGTATTATCTACCGCTGTCGCGTCAAAACAAGCAAGTCCGTTACCGTTTTTCCCATTAACTGTTCACTACATTGAGAAAATGTATGCTGTCGGTAAAGTGCCAGGTGGATTTATTAAACGAGAAGGTCGTCCTTCTGAAAATGCGACTTTGACTAGTCGTTTGATTGACCGTCCGATTCGTCCAATGTTCCCAGAAGGGGTACGTAACGAAATTCAAATTACAAACACTGTGTTAGCAGTAGAACAAGACAACACACCAGAAATGGCAGCCATGTTAGGTTCATCCCTTGCCTTAGCGATTTCTGATATTCCTTTTGATGGCCCGATTGCCGGTGTTAACGTTGGTCGTATTGATGGTGAGTTAGTGATTAACCCAACTTGCGAGCAACGTGAAGCGTCTGATTTAGAGCTGTCTGTTGCAGGAACTAAAGAAGCCATTAACATGGTTGAAAGTAGTGCGGCTGAACTATCTGAAAAAGATATGTTAGAAGCTCTATTATTTGGTCACGAAGCGATTCAATCTTTAATTGATTTTCAAAATCAAATTGTTGCCGAAATCGGTAAAGAAAAGTTTGAATTTGAACTTCACGAAGTAGATCCAGCGATTACAGAATTAGTGGAAACGAACTATAAAGATGCTTTAACTAAAGCTATTCAAACTCCTGAAAAATTAGCTCGCGAAGAAGCGATCAGTGAGGTTATGAATGGTGCAGTTGAAGCTTATGAACAAGCACATCAAGACGATGAAGACTTAGAAGAAAAAGTCGCTGATTTACGTATTGCTTTAGATGATGTTGAAAAGCAAGAAGTCCGTCGCTTAATTACAAAAGAAAGCACCCGACCAGATGGACGCCGTCCGGAAGAAATTCGTCCGCTGGACTCACAAGTCGCTCTCTTTAACCGCGTGCACGGTTCAGGGCTATTCACTCGCGGTCAAACTCAAGCATTAACTGTCGCTACTTTAGCTCCTTTAGCTGAGCAACAAGTTATTGACGGTTTAGGGATTGAAGAAGAAAAACGCTTCATCCACCACTATAACTTCCCGAACTTCTCTGTAGGAGAAGCAGGACGTGTGGGCGCTCCAGGTCGCCGTGAAATTGGTCACGGAGCTTTAGGAGAACGCGCCTTAGAACGCGTCATTCCAAGCGAAGAAGACTTCCCGTACACCATCCGTTTAGTATCTGAAGTATTAGAGTCTAACGGATCAAGTTCTCAAGCAAGTATTTGTGCGGGAACCCTTGCTTTAATGGACGCTGGTGTGCCAATTAAAGCACCGGTAGCCGGTATTGCGATGGGACTTGTTATGGATGAAGATGAAGACTACACCATCTTAACAGATATCCAAGGGATGGAAGACGCTCTAGGAGACATGGACTTTAAAGTAGCAGGAACATCTAAAGGAATTACTGCACTACAAATGGACATTAAAATTCAAGGAATTACTCCTGAAATCTTAAGAGAGTCCTTGCAACAAGCCCAAGCAGCTCGCCTATTTATTTTAGATAACTTAACCGCAACTATTTCGCATCCAAGACCACAATTAAGCCCATATGCACCGAAAATTGATTTAATTACAATTGACCCTGAGAAAATTAAAGTTGTTATCGGTCGTGGCGGGGAAACAATTAATGGCATCATTGATGAAACAGGCGTTAAGATTGATATTACACAAGAAGGTTTAGTCAGCATCGCTTCATCAGATCAAGAAATGATCGATAAAGCCCGTGAAATGATCGAACTCCTTGTTAAAGAAGTCGAAGTAGGGGAAACTTACGAAGGAGAAGTTAAACGTGTAGAGCGTTTTGGAGCCTTTGTCGAAGTTTTACCAGGAAAAGACGGCTTATTACATATTTCTCAATTAGAACATCACCGCGTAGATAAAGTGGAAGATGTTGTTAATGTCGGCGATAAAGTATTAGTGAAAGTCACGGAAATTGATGATCGCGGTCGCATTAACTTATCAAGAAAAGCGCTTCTACCAAAAGAACCATCCGAAAACTAAAAGGTTTAACCCTGTTAGCTTAGCTAATGGGGTTATTTTTGTGGGCAAAAAAAGCGTTAAACTAAAACCTCATTGTATTTTAATGTTGCTTGTGATATTTTTAAGAAGGAGTTAAAAAAACTTAAAGGAGATTGCTATGAAAAAAGAACCACAACAACTCAGTTTAATGTCTCTTGTTGCGATTATGGTCAGTGCGGCGGTAGGATCGGGAGTTTTCAACTTAATGAAAGAGATGGCTTTGGAAACATCCGTCATCGTTGCCGGTCTTGCGTGGGTGATTGCCGGCCTTGGGATGGGCGCATTGGCGGTGACCTTTTCCAATTTAAACGAATCCTTTCCCAATGTTGAAGGAGGCGTCTTTGGCTACGCTGTATCCGGGTTAGGAGATTTAGGTGGCTTTATGTCGACGTGGATGTACTGGCTAGCTGTTTTATTTTCATCTATTGCACAAGTCAGTTTACTGTTTAACGCGCTAGCTTACTTTTTCCCTATTTTTGGGGATGGGCAAAATCTATATTCTGTTATCGGTGCTTCAATCTTTTTCTGGTCTCTTCACTTTTTAGTGAGCCGTGGGACGGAAAGTGCGGCCGTCTTTAATACGATTGTTCTGATTGCTAAATTTGTGCCTATTTTTGTCTTTATTATTATCGCAATTATCGCGTTTAATGGAGATATTTTTATTGAAAGTGTCGGGCGTCTGACGTCAAGTGGGCCGATCCATTGGGGCAATGTTTTCCATGAGTTAAAAGCATCTATGCTTGTCACCGTTTGGGCATTCGTCGGAATGGAAGGTGTGACGGTCTTTTCATCTCGAGCTAAACGAAGAAGCGATGTAGGTAAAGGAACGGTTTATGGCTTTGGAGCTGTGACGTTACTTTATTTAATCGTAACGCTTGTTTCTTATGGCGTGATGACTCAAGAGCAATTAGCAGCTTTACCAAACCCAGCGATGGGATATATTTTAGAAGCAGTCATTGGTCCATGGGGAGCTTGGATTATTAACTTAGGTGTGATTATATCTCTAGTCGGAAGTGGTATTTCTTGGGCAATGATTGGAGCAGAGACGGGCTTTCAAGCCAGTGAATTGGACATGTTCCCTAAATTATTTAGTCGCCTAAATGACAAAAAAGCTCCGGCTACAGCAAGTTTTATTCGTACGATGATTGCTCAAATCGTTGTTTTACTTCTTCTTGTAGCAACTCAAGCTTATTCATTAATTTCCCGCCTATCGGGGGCAACGGTTGTTGTTCCTTACTTTTTAGCAACGGTATTTTTACTGTTAAATAGTAGAAAAGCAGGATTATCCTTTAGTAAACAATTACCTGCGTGGATTGCGTTTATTTACTTAGGGTGGATTTTTTACGCTTCAGGGTATTTGTTCTATTTACTTTTAATGCTTTCACTAGGGTTAGGGGCTGTATGTTTTGTAGCGAGCCAACGTTACTACAATTGTAAGCTTAACAATCAAGTATTATGGATTGTTTGGTTTATGCTTATTATTGGATTTGTGTTTGCTTTATATCGTTTACCTGTCATTATGGAATTAATTTAACAAAGTTAAGGGGAGGCTGAGGCCTCCTTTTTTGTTCATTTTTTTCAAGTCAATGTCGGAGTGTGTTATAATAAAAGGAGTGCTAATCAGTTGAAATAAAATATATACATTAATTTTTTAGAGGTGAATTATGAGTAAAATAAAAATTATTCCACTTGGCGGCGTTCGCGAAGACGGTAAGAGTCTTTTTGTAGTGGAAGTAGAAGAATCAATTTTTGTCTTAGATTGTGGGTTGTTGTACCCTGAAGAAGGATTATTAGGAATTGATGCGGTGATTCCTGATTTTACTTATTTAAAGGAGAACGCACACCGAGTGGTCGGTATTTTTCTAACCCACGGTCACGATGATGCGATCGGGGCATTAGCTTATTTATTAGAAGAAGTGGATGCGCCTGTTTTTGGTACTAAGCTCACGTTAGAGTTTGCTAAATTAATCGCCAAAGAACAAGGAAAAACGGACGTTCATCCTGATTTTATTGAAGTGGATCATCAAACAGAGATTGAATTTGATGATGCAACCGTTTCATTTTTCAAAACAACGCATACAATTCCAGATTCAGTGGGAATTGCGATTCATACACCAGACGGGGCGATTGTTTATACCGGTGACTTTAAGTTTAGTCCAAGTGCTTCACCGCTTTATCAAACAGACTTTGATCGTTTAACCCAATTAGGCTCTCAAGGAGTACTGGCATTATTAAGTGACTCCGCTTCAGCAGAGAGTACCTCAGAAAACATTTCGGGTATGGAAGTATTTGAATCAATTACCGAGACGTTTATGAACGCTGAAGGACGAGTCATTGTCTCGAGTGTAGGAAGTAATATCGAACGAATTCAGCAAGTGTTAAATGCAGCAGATATTTCAAAGCGCAAAGTATTTTTTGCCAATGGTTATGTTTACGAAATGGTTGATATTGCGATTAAGCTGGGTAAAATAACACTGCCACGTAAAGATTTAATTGTTGATATCCAACATTTAGATAAAACGCCTTCTAACGAAGTAGTCATTATTCAAACGGGTAACGTCGGAGAACCATTAAGTCAATTGCAACGAATGGCTTTAAATCGTCACCGCCGTGTATCCATTAAAGAAGGCGATCTAGTTTATATTGTAACGACACCGACAACAGCGATGGAAACTGTTGTTGCTAAAACAAAAAACATGATTTACCGCGCAGGAGGGCTGGTTAAAGAATTAGCCAACGATTTAAAAACTTCTGGACACGGTACACCAAATCAACTGCAACTGATGTTAAACTTTATGCGTCCTAAATATTTTATTCCCGTCAACGGTGAATTTAGAGCCCAACGAGCTCATGGCGCTTTAGCTAAGCAGTTAGGTTATCAAGATAATGAAGTCTTTGTTTTAGATATTGGGGACATTGTCGAATTTAATAATGGTAAAGCAGCCCTTACTGGACAAGTCGAGGCAGGAAATGTCTTAGTAGACGGAAGTGGTGTAGGAGATATTGGAAATGTCGTCTTACGCGATCGTCGTATTTTAAGTGAAGACGGTATTTTTGTCGTTGTGGCGACCATCTCAAGACGTCTAGGTAAAGTATTGGTAGGACCACAAATTACTTCTCGCGGGTTTGTTTTCATGAAAGCAAGTACAGATTTAATTAAAGCTTGCTCTGACATGACGTTAGATATTTTAGAAGATCATTTAGATCGCAAAGATTTCGAATGGGGTCTATTAAAATCAGACTTAAGAGAACAAATCGGTAAGTATTTGTTTAAAGAAACGAAGCGTCGCCCAGTTGTTTTACCGATTATTATGGAAGCTTCAAACTATCAACCTTCTAAAAAAGAAGCGCCTAATCGACCAAACAAGTAATTAGAAGGGAGATTTTATGAATACAAGAACACGAAGAATGTTACAAGACGCATTAATAGCGGTGTTATTAAGCATTGCGTTGTCTTTTATCAATAGAGAAGTTACTCCTTTGCCGTTAGCCTTTAGTCCTTTACCTTTAATATGGTTAGGGCTACGTCACGGTGGGGCATTAAGTGTCTTAACCGCTGCACTAGCTGGAGTGGTTATTGGAGCTATTCAATGGAGAGGTTTTCCAATCGTCGATATTTTATTAGGTAATGTTTTGCCGCTACTAGGTGTGGGTGTTTGCGAATTCTTTGCTCGTAATACCCAACGAACGTTAAATAATTTACGCTATACCTCGACCTATTTGAATATCTTTACAGCTAGTTTATTGACTTTAATGATTTACTACGGTATTCAATGGGGACTTTTACCATCGATTGGCATTGGGACAACCTTGCCGATCAGTACTCTTTTATTAGGACTAGGTGTGACTTGGCTTATTTTAGCAGGAAGTTTATCTTTATTAGCAAAATCTGCTCCGCAACTAATCATTCCTAGAAGAAGTAAGTACTTACCAAGACGTGAGACCTCGTCGCTGTTAAACGATTAATACAAAAAGAAACTCCTTGTGATGCTCGAAAGCATGTAACAAGGAGTTTTTTTTATTCGGCGTTAACCTTTAAAATGGAATGTGCTGGCAACTGTACGGTTTGTTTCGATGTTAAGTCAAATAGTGTGACCCCATGGTCATAAGTAAAAGGACTGAGAACTTTTGCTGTCATTGATTGACAAGAAGTATCGTCTAGCGAATAAACAATTTCAATTGAATTTAAATTAACGTAGTGATCATTGAGTACTTCTTGAATTCTTTCGACGGGCATTGTAAAACGTTGGTTATCTAAATAGAAATAGTTGAATGCCTCTTCATCAAGAGGTGCAAAAAAGTCACTAATAATTGCTTTACATTGGTGCAAATAGCGTCCTACGGCTTGAGTAGATAAAGTAGGTAATTCCATAATATCAACCTTTCTAAATAATTATGGCAAATAAAACAAAGCGAACATTTGTTCTGTAATTACATTATACGAACAAATGTTCGATATGTCAATAATTTTAGGATGATAAAGTATTATTGTTTAAATCGCTTGCATTTTGCTATAATGGGTATAGTACTACTTACAGGAGGTGACTATATGAAGGAGTCTACTCTTCAATTGATGCAATCCATTGAACGTGAAGCGGAAGAAGAGTTAAAGCGTTTCGATTCGAAAATAGAATCTTATCGCCAAGAAGTAGAGCAACAGTTTGAACTTGAAGCAAACGAATATGATGCTCAAACAGAATTACTCGTCCAAGAACTAAGACAGAAGTTTGATGCGGAAATTAACGATGCCAAAACTCAGCGCGATGAAACGATTCGACGAAACGAAGAAACGATCAATGAAGCATTGAATCAACACAAACAACGACTCATCAAAAATATTGTAGAACAGGTGGTGGCAACTTATGGCAATTAGTCCAATGAAATATGTGACTATTATTGCAGCAAAACAATCTTTAGATTCTGTCCTTCAATCTGTTCAACATTTAAGACAAGTTCATGTTAAAGACTTATCGACCGAAGAAGAGTGGCACGATGTGTTCCATAATGAAGAAACATCTACTCCGTCTTTAATTCATCAATATGACGAAGTTGAAGATGTTCATTTGAGTGATGAGGAAGCCCTTCAATTTTTAAACCAACGGATTAAACGAATTGAAGACGCTATTCATCAATATGAGCACTATTTACCCGCTAAGAAGCTATGGGAGAAATTGCGTACACCTCTTCCATCATTAAGTTTTAAAGAAATTGAACAACAAGGACGCGCTTTTGACGAACATCAAGTCGTTGAATATGCTCGTCGTTCTGTTGAGCGCTTAAATGAAATTGATACGCAAGAAGAATTAGTTAGAGCACGACACGACAGCTTAAATAAATGGCGTAACTTAGAAGTAACTCCATTGCAACTGCAAGGATTCAAATACGTTAACGCACTGATCGGAACTGTTCCTAATACGGAAGACGATGAATACATTAACGAAATTAAACGTCATCCAGACTTTGTTTATGATGTAGTGTACTTAAATGATTACGAGTATGGACTTGTCGTCTTTAGTGCGTTACCAGTCGAAAAGATGCAACATATTCTTCAAGATTTCGGTTTCCAACCTTTTGAATACGAAGAAACAGTTTTACCTCAAGTTAAACTGACAGCTTACGAACAAGAGATGGACGACTTAAAACAAGAGCGTCAATCAATCATTCAAAGTATGCGTTCAAAACAAAATGAACTGGAAAACTTAAAAGTTCAATATGAATATGTCTCAAACTTAGCGTCTAGAGAACGAGTGAAACGTTATATTGGTGACACTCAAAACTTAGTCGCGATTGAAGGTTGGATTGAAGAAGAAAAAGCAGAAGCATTCCAACAAGAACTCACACAACAATTTGGTCATGAAATTGTCATTCGAATTGATCAAATTGAAGAGGAAGATTATGACGAAGTTCCTGTTAAACTAAAAAATAACCGTTTGTTCGAGCCTTTCGAGCAAATTACTTCAATGTTTGCTTTACCAAAGTATGGTCACTTTGACCCGACACCTTATATGATGCCGTTTTATGCGGTATTCTTCGGGATGATGGTAGCAGACGCAGGGTATGGTTTATTACTTATTTTAGGAACTTGGTTAGGTCTAAAGTTATTCCGATTAGCGCCATCTATGCGTTTAAACTTTAGATTATTCCACGCTTTTGGCTGGACAACTCTGTTGTGGGGGTTAATTTACGGATCATTCTTTGGCTTATCCTTACCGTTTAAACTTCTAGACGTTACTGAAGACGCCTTAGTTGTTATCGGAATCAGTATTGTTCTTGGAGCCATTCAAATGGTTTTAGGATTTATGTTAAATATTAAAGAACAAATAATCGAAAAAGATCCTTATACTGCTTACACCGACGGTTTAGCATGGATTTTAATTTTCGTCGGGTTAGTGTTCTTTATCGCAGGTAAATTTGTGCCAGGAATGGCTATGCTTATGACGATTGGTAAATGGCTTGCTTTAATTAACGTGATCGGTATTGTCATTGTATCGATTGCTAAAGCAAGAGGCGCAGTTGGACTTGCGACAGGATTGTATAACTTATTCGGCGCAAGTGGTTATATCGGGGATTTTGTTAGTTACACTCGTTTAATGGCACTTGGATTATCTGGTGCAAGTATCGGGTCAGCTTTCAACATGATTGTTGATATGTTCCCAACGCCACTTAAATTTACAATCGGGATTGTATTGTTTATATTTATTCATTTATTTAACTTGTTCCTATCCTCTCTATCGGGATACGTTCACGGGTTACGTTTAATTTTCGTTGAGTTCTTTGGTAAATTCTTCGAAGGTGGCGGACGTCCATTTGAACCACTAGGAGCAAAAGAAAAATATGTTGTTATTAAAGAAGAGAAAATGGGGGATTATTAATTATGGCAAACTTAGCAGAATTTTTAACAAATAACGGCGGACTATTTTGGGCTTGGTTAGGTATTTTCGTTGCAGTAGCCTTTTCAGGAATGGGTTCAGCCTTAGCAGTAGGTGGCGTAGGTCAAGCAGCGACAGCACTATTAAAAGAAGAGCCTGAAAAATTCGCTAACGCGTTAATCTTACAGTTATTACCAGCAACACAAGGTTTATACGGATTCGTTATTGGATTCTTAATTTGGACTTCATTAGGTGATGGTCTAACTACAGCACAAGGTATGGGCTACTTCCTAGCAGCATTACCAATTGGTTTAGTAGGTTACTTCTCAGCAAAACACCAAGGTAAAGTATCTGAAGCTGGTTTACAAATCTTAGCAAAACGTCCTGAAGAAACAATGAAAGGTGTTATTCTATCAGCGATGGTTGAGACGTATGCAATCTTAGCATTCGTTATTTCAATCATGATGTACTTCAACATTTAATTTGAGAAAGGATGATCCCATGAGCGATCTATCGCAATTAAAAGAAACGGTCATCGCTCAAGCACGTCAGGATGGTCAAGCGGCTTTTGAAGCTGCTAAGCGTGAAATTGATGAACGCTTAAAAGAACGTCGTTTACGTTTAGAAGATGAAAAACAATCATTGAGACAACAACGCATCAATGAAGAAACATCCAAACATCAACAGATGTTACAACAAATTCGTAATGAAGAGCGTCAATCATCATTACAAAGTAAACAAAATGTTCTTCATGAACTATTCCAAGGAGCTATCGAAACGATGGAACAAGCTTCTGAAGATGACCAACTTAAATTTTTCGACGCGGTGATAAAACGTTATGATTCGACACCTATTTCAGTACAATGGGGCGAAAAGACATTACAACAATTATCACCTCAAGCATTAGAATCCTTAAAAGAAAAATACCCGCACGTCACATTTGAAGAACAAACAGTGGCAAATGAAGGTGGATTCATTGTTAAACATAAAACAGTGGAATATAACTACTTATATGAAGAGTTAATTCGTCATTTCCAAGCAGAAGAAAGTCACAAAATTGCTGGCGAAGTCTTCAAATCATTATAGTAAGGAGGGGTTTGAATGGACGGTAAAAATTATTCACAAATAAATACGTCTATTAGCGTTAAAGAAAACTCATTCTTGACGCGCGAAACGTTTAATCAGCTCCTTCAAGCGCAATCACGTGATGTGATAGCAAACACTTTAAACAACACTGATTACGCAATGACGCCAGAAGAATTAAATGAAACGCGCTTAATTGAAAAGCGTCTCATGCGCGTCTTGCGTGATCAGTATGATTTTGCTTATCAAGAAGCACCTGATCCGCGAATTGTTGATATTTTTAATCTAGTGTATGTTTACCATAACTTAAAAGTATTGATGAAAATGAGAGCAACTGGTAAAGATCTTGAAGATTTATTAATTGATATCGGACGCTACTCGATTAATGATTTACGTTATGCAGTAACGACGCTTGAATCGACTGTACTGCCTGATTATATTGTTGATGAACTACGTCAAACATGGCGCAGTTTCGAAGACTATCAAAGTACAGAAGCCATTGATGTGGGAATTGACTTAGCGTACTTCCATCATTTAAGTGAATACCGTAAAGAAATTGATAATGAAACAGTCCGTCATATCATTCAAATGATGATCGACTTTTTCAATATTACAACGGCTAAGCGTGGGTTAGAACAAGATCGACCAAATGCGTTTATTTACGAGTTGATGTCGACGAAAGGTTCTCAATCCATGGAAGAAATGCTCGAACTGGTTCGCAATAACGAAATTGGGGCATGGTTTGACCGAGTCAACTTATTCCCATTTGGTAAACAATACGACCGTTATGTCACTAAAATGCATAATGGAACGATTACGGCGGGAGAACTGGAATACTTACGCGATGCCTATATCGCAACAGTGCTTGACGAAACGCGCTTAGAGCCGTTTAGTCCAACGCCCGTATTGCGCTACTTATTTGGTAAAGAAATGGAAGTTAAAAATTTACGTTTAGTGCTACTAGGCTATTTAATGGATTTAGATACTAAACGAGTGGAAGAAAGGATGCGACCTGTTTATGGCGAAACAATATAAAATTGGTATTGTCGGAAATAGAAACGCGATCATGCCTTTCCACCTCGTTGGTTTTGACATGTATCCAGTAACTTCCGGCCAAGAAGCAGTGAAAGTATTAAAGCAATTAGCTGAGGATGATTATGGCATTATCTACTTGACCGAGGAAATTGCCGCCCAAATCCCAGATACTATTCGCTACTATGACACTCAACTAACGCCAGCTGTTATTTTAATTCCAACTCATCGAGGAAGTTTGGGGATTGGTAAACAGCGCGTTCAAGAAAATGTGGAAAAAGCAGTCGGTCAAAATATTTTAGAATAATAAGGAGGAAATCGATTGAAACAAGGTCAAATTGTTAAAATTTCCGGACCATTAGTCGTTGCTTCCGGGATGGAAGAAGCGAACATTCAAGATATTTGTTATGTCGGAAATTTAGGACTGATTGGCGAAATTATCGAAATGCGCCAAGATGAAGCCTCCATTCAAGTATATGAGGAAACTTCAGGATTAAGACCCGGAGAGCCGGTCGTGACAACAGGAGCACCTCTTTCTGTTGAATTAGGACCTGGATTAATGTCACGTATGTTTGATGGAATTCAACGTCCATTAAAAGAGTTTATGGAAGCAACTGGAAGCGACTTTTTAGTTCGTGGAACGGAAGTAGATGTATTAGACGATGAGAAGGTATGGGAATTTAAAGCTACAAAACAAGTTGGCGACAAAGTTGTCCCAGGTGACATCGTCGGAGTGGTTCAAGAAACACCCGTTGTTGAACACCGCATCATGGTTCCAGTAGGCGTCGAAGGAACATTAACAAAAATTAGTGACGGTGACTACACCATTAAAGATATCGTCTACGTCGTTGAACAAGAAGGTAAAGAAGACTTTAACGGAACAATGGTTCAAAAATGGCCTGTTCGTAAAGGACGTCCTTACCAAAATAAAGTCGCACCAAAAGATCCACTTGTTACCGGACAACGTGTTATTGATACATTCTTCCCAGTCACTCAAGGAGGAGCAGCAGCTGTTCCTGGTCCATTCGGTGCGGGTAAGACCGTTGTACAACACCAAATCGCTAAATTTGCGAACGTAGACATTGTTGTTTATGTTGGTTGTGGTGAGCGCGGAAACGAAATGACGGACGTATTAAACGAATTCCCAGAATTGATTGACCCAAATACAGGTGAATCCATTATGGCGCGTACAATTTTAATCGCGAATACGTCAAATATGCCCGTAGCGGCTCGTGAAGCGTCAATTTATACGGGAATTACGATTGCTGAGTATTACCGCGATATGGGTTATACGGTGGCGATCATGGCGGATTCAACGTCTCGTTGGGCGGAAGCACTTCGTGAAATGTCTGGACGTCTAGAAGAAATGCCAGGTGACGAAGGGTACCCAGCTTACTTAGGTTCACGTATTGCTGAATATTATGAACGTGCTGGACGTGTTCAAACCCTTGGTCAAGAAGGCCGTGAAGGTGCGATTACTGCGATTGGAGCGGTATCACCTCCAGGTGGGGATACGTCTGAGCCGGTAACGCAAAACACACTACGTATTGTTAAAGTGTATTGGGGATTAGACGCAGATTTAGCTGCTCGAAGCCACTTCCCATCGATTAACTGGTTAAACTCTTACTCACTTTATTCCGATGATGTGACTCGCTTAATTAGTGAAGAAACTGGAACAAACTGGTCACAAATGGTTCGTCACTCCATGGGTGTTTTACAAAAAGAAAGTGAATTAGAAGAGATTGTACGTTTAGTAGGTATTGAATCTCTATCTCAACGTGACCGTATTACAATGAATACAGCGCGTATGTTACGTGAAGACTACTTACAACAAAACGCTTTTGACGATACAGATACGTACACTTCTTTTGATAAGCAAGTTGCGATGTTATCAAATATTCTTCACTTTGAAGAAAAGTCAATCGAGGCGTTACAATTAGGAGCAACCTTTGACGACATTATGAACGGTACTGGCGAATTACGTGACCGTATCGCTCGTAGTAAATACGTTAAAGAAGAAAATATTGAAGACATCAAAGCGCTACATCAAACCATTGATGAAGCAATGCGTGATGTATTACAAAAAGGAGGCGACTATTAATGGCAGAAATTAAAGAGTATCGGACGGTTTCTGAAGTCTATGGTCCTTTAATGATTGTCGATGGCGTATCAGGAGTTGCCTTTAATGAGCTTGTTCAAATTCAACTTCAAAACGGTGAAGAACGAACAGGACAAGTACTAGAAGTTGATGGAGATCGCGCGGTCGTTCAGTTATTCGAAGGATCAAGCAACATTAACTTACAAGAAACAAAAGTACGCTTTACTGGACGTCCATTACATATTTCTGTATCTGAAGACATGGTTGGTCGTGTCTTTAACGGAATGGGCGAAGTTATTGACGAAGGTCCAGAAATCATTGCAGATGAGTATTTAGATATCGATGGGCAAGCGATTAACCCGGTTGCTCGTGACTATCCAGATGAGTTTATTCAAACAGGGGTATCAACGATTGACCACTTAAACACATTAGTTCGTGGACAAAAGTTACCTGTATTCTCAAGCTCTGGTTTACCTCATAACGAATTAGCGATCCAAATTGCTCGTCAAGCGAACGTATTAGATTCAGACGAAAACTTTGCGGTTGTCTTTGCGGCTATGGGGATTACTTATGAAGAAGCTGACTTCTTTATGAATAGTTTACGTGAAACTGGTGCGATGGATCGTGCGGTATTATTCGTTAACTTAGCTGACGACCCAGCGATTGAACGTATCGCAACACCAAAAATTGCGCTAACCACCGCTGAATATTTAGCTTACGAAAAAGACATGCACGTGTTAGTTATTATGACGGACATGACAAACTACTGTGAGGCGCTACGTGAAGTATCCGCTGCTCGTCGTGAAGTTCCAGGACGTCGTGGTTACCCAGGTTACCTTTATACAAACTTAGCCACTCTATATGAACGTGCAGGACGTTTAGTTGGTAAGAAAGGGTCCGTAACCCAGCTTCCAATTTTAACTATGCCTGAAGGGGATATTACCCACCCAATTCCTGACTTAACAGGATACATTACGGAAGGGCAAATTATTCTTTCCCAAGAATTGTATAATAAAGGGTTACAACCACCAATCGACGTATTACCATCTCTATCTCGTTTGAAAAACAAAGGGACTGGACCTGGTAAAACAAGAGAAGATCACCAACCAACAATGAACCAAATCTTTGCTGCTTACGCTGAAGGTAAACAAGCACAAGAATTATCTGTTGTTTTAGGTGAATCAGCTCTATCTGAAACAGATAAAAAATATGTAGAGTTTACGGATGCCTTTGAAAGACAATATGTTGACCAAGGTTTTACAACCAACCGTACTATTTTTGAAACATTAGATTTAGCGTGGGATATTCTATCAATCTTACCGCGTACTGAATTGAAACATATTAAAGACGATCTGATTGATAAATACCTTCCACAAAAGGATTGATAGCTTATGGCACGATTAAACGTAAAACCAACTCGTATGGAGTTGGCCAAGCTAAAAGAGCGCTTAGAAACCGCCACACGGGGTCATAAACTATTAAAAGATAAACGCGATGAATTGATGCGTCAATTCATCGGGTTAATTAAAGAAAACAACGAATTGCGTCAAAAAGTTGAAGATCAATTAACGGAGTCGATGCAAGACTTTGTTTTAGCTAAATCTTTAGAAAGTGACCAAGTGGCTGAAGAGCTCTTTGCGGTCCCTTCTAAAGAAATTAAACTTCATATTCAATTAGATAACGTCATGAGTGTGCATGTTCCTAAAATGCATACGGATGTTCTTCAACATAATGAAATTAATGGGGTTCCTTATAGTTATGTTGGTTCAAACAGCGGTATGGATAACGCAGTAAGAGATGTGGAAAACTCTTTAAGTGACTTACTTCGTCTAGCTGAAATTGAAAAGACTTGTCAATTAATGGCGGATGAAATCGAAAAGACTCGTCGCCGTGTAAATGGATTGGAATATCGTATTATTCCAGAATTAAAAGAGACGATTTATTACATCGAAATGAAACTAGAAGAAGCAGAACGCGCATCCATTACCCGTATTATGAAGATTAAAGATTTAGAAGAAAAAGCGGACGCAAGAGACAAAGAAGAACACGTCGCTTACGACTTTTAATTTAAAATCATGTAGCTTAAATCGGCTACATGATTTTTCTTTTTAAACATCTTTAATAACTTCAAAGAATGTGATAAGATTAATGATACATATTAAATAGTTCAACAAGTGGGAGGTACACATGTCGGTAGTAAGAGGTTTATTAATTGTTCTATCAGGACCTTCTGGTGTGGGGAAAGGGACAGTGAGAGCTGCCGTATTTGACCGAGAAGATCACAATTACGTCTATTCTGTATCTGCCACAACCCGCCAAAGTCGTCCCGGAGAAGTGCACGGAGTGGATTATCATTTTGTCACCCATGATGAGTTTAAAGAGCTTATCGATCAGGATGCTTTATTAGAATATGCGGAATACGTTGGTAACTTTTATGGAACACCGATTGCTAAAATTGAAGAAGAATTGGCTAAAGGCCACGATGTCTTTTTAGAAATTGAAGTTCAAGGGGCAATGAAGGTGCGCGAACGAATGCCAGAAGGCGTCTTTATTTTCCTAGCACCGCCAAACTTAGGTGAATTAGAAAATCGCATTACAAACCGCGGAACAGACTCGCAAGAAGTTATCTACGAACGAATGCAAAAGGCACGAGAAGAAATCGAATTAATGAAGCATTATGACTATGTAGTTATTAATGACGAAGTAGAAAATGCCGTCGATCAGATTAACGCCATTATTTGTAGCGAACATTTAAAAGTTGAGCGGACGATTGAGAAAATTCAACGAGATATTCACGACTATTTTCAAAAAGGAGACTAGATAAAATTATGTTATACCCATCTATTGACCGTTTAATTGATGCGGTCCCATCTAAATATAGTATGATTATTTTAGCCAGTAAGCGTGCTCACCAATTGGATGAGTATGATAATGAATTATTAGAAAAGTATCAGTCAGTTTCCTCCGTTGGAAAAGCTCTAGAAGAAATTGCTGAAGGTGTTTTACAAATTAGTGAAGACGCAGAATAATGATTGAAAGGCCTTTGTTGACAAGTTCAACAAGGGTCTTTTTTTGTGCATTTTCATTCAAGTTAAATAATTGCGATGAATGAAAGCCTTTACTATACTAAAAACAAACGTAAAAGAAAAAGGAAGGTGAGGCGGTGTCTTACTTATTTGATGTATCCCTTGCGTGGAAAAGTTTACCCTTTGTACTGCAAGGGTTAGGGTATACTTTAGGAATTTCTTTGGCAAGCTTTTTAATAAGTCTTATGACAGGAACGATACTTGCTTTAATGCACAGTAGCTCGAATAAGCTGTTGCGTGGCTTAGCTAAATGCTATATTTCTTTTTTTAGAGGGGTGCCAATTTTAGTTGTTTTATTTGTTTTGTACTTTGGATTGCCTTTTATGAAAGTGACGCTAACGGCTCTTCAAGCTTCTATCATTGGTTTTTCACTGACATGTACTGCTTATTCCAGTGAAATTATCAGAGCTAGCCTTTTGGGGGTAGATAGAGGTCAGTGGCAAGCGGCACGTTCTTTAGGGTTATCCTACAAAAGCACGTTATTTAAAGTAATTTTTCCTCAATCGATCCGATTAGCCATACCGGCTTTAAGTAATGTGTTGCTTGATTTAGTAAAAGGTTCGTCACTCACAGCAATGATTACTGTGCCTGATATTTTTCAAAAGGCAAAGATTGTCGGCGGAGCTAATAATAACTATATGACCATGTATTTACTTTTAGCCATCATTTATTGGGTTATTTGTACTTCTTATGCTGCGCTGCAACATCAATTGGAAAAGAAATTTAATTGGTCGAATGACTTAGTCGTAGAATCGATGACCATGTAAAGGGAGGGAAAATCAATGAAAATTTTAAAAAGAATCTTAGTAGCACTGTTAGTTCTGATCGCGGCATTCAGTCATCTAGTAAAAACAAAGGCTAATGAAAGCTTTTTAGATGATGGAGTATTAGATGTAGCTATTTCTGGCACTTTATATCCAGCGAATTATTATGATGACGAGCAACAACTTAAAGGGTACAACGTTGAAATATTACAACAGATCGCCAAAGAATTAGGAGTCGAAATAAAGTTTCATGAAATGGGAGTCGACGGCATGTTTGCTTCCCTTACTTCAGGACAAGTTGATTTAGTAGGCGAAGGGTTAGAGCCGAATAAACAGCGAGAAGAAGACTTTTTAATTGGTGAGCCGATTAAATATAGCTTCACATCGATTATTATTCGTTCTGATGGTTCTTCTAATATTGACTCTTTAGAAGATTATCAAGGTAAAAAAGCTGCCGGAGCTGCTACGACCGATTATATGCAAATCGCCAACCAATTAGGAGCAGAAATGGTAGTGTACGATAATGCGACCAATGAACAATATTTACTCGATGTTGCTCACGGACGTACCGATTTTATTCCCAATGATTACTACTTGCAAAAAAGTGCCCTTGAGTACTTCAAGGATTTAGACATTAAAATGGGCGATTTATTTTATAACCCATCGACAGCTTCTTTCGTTTATAGAAAAGACGCTGAAGCATTAAAAGAAAAAGTAGATGAAATCATTCAAAAGATGAAAAAAGACGGTCAATTAGCCGGGCTATCGAAAAAATATTATAATGGGGAAGATGTGAGCGTTCAAAAAGAAGAAATTAACGGTGTTAAAATAAAGGACTTACCCGTCATTGAATTAGATCACTAGTCTGTTAAATTTAAAGGGATTCTATTTTTCCTTGGATGAAATTTCATCTCGAATAAGCTATAATAAGGAAAGAGCAAATGAAAAGTGTTGGATGAAACGATGTTCCTCCGACACTTTTACTTATTATATGGATTATTTAAGGAAAGGAGGAACGAACAATCTATGAACGTTAAAGTGATTGTCGACTTACCGAATGCCCAAGTGAATCGTCCTTTTGATTATCATGTTCCTAAAGAATGGGAGTCCCTGATTCAATTAGGAATGCGAGTCGAAGTCCCCTTTGGTAGACGACAATTATTAGGATTTATCGTCGAATTAAATTCACAAACCGATTACGACGGGAAATTGAAAGATATTACTGGACTCTTGGATTATGAATCTTTTTTAAATGAAGAGCTTATTGAGTTGAGTGAATATTTAACAAAACAACTTCAAGTGTTTCAAATTACTGTTCTACAAGCGATGTTACCTAGCGTTCTGCGAGTTAAATACGATGTTCGCTTTAATGTATTAGACCAAGAATCACTGGTCAACGAATATCCACAATTAAATGAAATGGATTCGCTTTCTAAAGAGGCCTTAGAGAGTCAATTAACCCATTCCCAAATTGCTCGCTTAATTAAAGATGGCACGATTCAAGCTGAATACTTAGTTAAAAACCAAGCCACGAATAAAAAAGTGACTTATTTACAACTCAACCAAACCGATGAAGGGCTTCAAAAAGAGTTAGAACAATTATCAAACCGTAGTTACCGACAAAAAGAACTTCTCCAGTTTTTACTCACGCAACCTCAAGAAATGTCCCTTACCACTAATGAATTGAGCCATCGATCAGGTGTAAGTCCTTCGATTATCCAAACAGCTATTCAAAAAGAATGGCTCAGACAAACAACGAAGACAGTTTACCGTGATCCATTGGCAGATCAAGAGATTAAAAACCTCCCTAAACAAACGTTGCTACCAGAACAACAAAGGGCCTATGAATCAGTCAAACATGCCATGGACCAGCATCAAGCCGAAACCTTTTTATTAGAAGGGGTCACAGGCAGTGGTAAAACAGAAGTGTACTTGCAGTTGATGGAAGAAGCATTAAATAAAGGGCAGTCATCTATTTTGCTTGTACCTGAAATTGCTTTAACACCTCAAATGGTTGAGCGTGTAGTAGGGCGATTTAAAGAAGGCGTGGCCATTTTACATTCGGGTCTTTCTAATAGCGAGCGCTATGACGAGTGGCGACGGATTATTCGTAAAGAAGCACAAATTGTTATTGGAGCTCGCTCGTCTATTTTTGCGCCTTTAGATAATTTAGGTTTGATTATTATTGATGAAGAGCACGAAACGGTTTATAAACAAGCGGATAATCCCCGTTACCATGCTCGAGACGTTGCGATTTGGCGCAGCAAATATCACCAATGCCCCGTTTTACTAGGAAGTGCAACCCCTTCTTTAGAAAGTCGCGCCAGAGCGCAAGTAGGAAATTATATATTATTGAAAATGACTCAGCGAGTGCATCAACGGCCATTGCCACCTATTGAATTGGTTGATTTAACAAAAGAACGAATTGATCGATTGCATCCTGAGTTTTCAGATCGACTAGTTGAAGCGATTAAGGAACGCTTAGACCGAAAAGAACAAATCGTTTTATTATTAAATCGCCGCGGCTATGCGACTTATATATTATGCCGTGAGTGCGGGGAAGTAGTCGGTTGTCCTCATTGTGACATTTCACTGACTTATCATAAAGTAGGCAACCAGCTTAAGTGTCACTACTGTGACTACACACAACCGGTTCCTAAAACTTGCCCTCATTGTCATTCACAACATATTTATCCGGTAGGATCAGGCATTCAAAAGGTAGCCGAAGCGCTACAGGAGCTGTTTCCTACCGCTCGAGTCATTCGCATGGACAATGACACGACCCGTCGTAAGGGGCAACACCATAAGTTATTACAACAGTTTAGAAATCACGAGGCAGATATTTTATTAGGAACACAAATGATCGCCAAAGGCTTAGACTTTCATAATGTAACGTTAGTCGGAGTGATTAATGCAGATACGGCATTAAATTTACCGGATTTTAGAGCTACCGAGCGTACCTTTCAACTTCTCACTCAAGTAGCTGGACGGGCCGGGCGGGGGGAATTAAGGGGTGAAGTGATTATTCAAACTTATAACCCTAATCATTACGTCATGCAGCTGGCTAAACGCCACGATTATGAACGGTTCTTTGCCTATGAAATGAAACGACGTCATCTAGCTCACTATCCGCCTTATTACTATACAACCCTCGTTACCATTACTAGTAAAAAGCGCGCTCTAGCTCAAAGAAAAGCATATGAAGTTAAAAACCATTTATTATGTAAACCGCTACCTAATCCACAATCGGTAATTATTTTAGGACCTAGTCAAGCACCGATTGCTCGGATTAACGATGTTTACTACTATCAACTGATATTGAAATATAAAGATGTTCGACTTATCCAAAAGCAATTAGAAGAAATTATTGACGATAATCAAAAAGAACATCGTCAAGGATTATACGTCAATATTGATCATAATCCATTATTTTTCATGTAAGAAAGGAAGAAGATCTATGCCACGCATTATTTTTATGGGAACTCCTCAATTTGCCCAAACGGTACTCCAAGGGCTAATAGATGAAAAGTATGATGTCATTGGAGTAGTGACTCAACCGGACCGTCCTGTTGGACGAAAGCGTGTACTAACGCCAAGTCCAGTTAAGGAACTTGCTTTAAAATATAATATTCCTGTCTATCAACCGGAACGTATTGGTCGATCTGAAGAATTACAAGAATTAATTGATCTAGAGGCAGATTTAATTATTACTGCAGCTTACGGTCAATTTGTTCCAACGAAATTACTAAATGCACCAAAATACAAATCGATCAACGTTCATGCTAGTTTACTGCCGAAATATCGTGGAGGAGCACCGATTCATTATGCGATTTGGAATGGGGACGATGAAACGGGAGTATCCATTATGTATATGATTAAAGAAATGGATGCTGGAGATATTATTAGTCAAAAGCGCATTAAAATCACTTCCCAAGATGATGTGGGAACAATGTTTGAAAAGCTCGCTCTATTAGGTCGGGATCTACTGTTAGAAACCTTACCGGCTATTTTTAATGAAACGATTGAACCCATTCCTCAAGACGAAGAGAAGGTCACTTTTTCACCCACTATTCCAAGGGAAAAAGAACAAATCAATTGGGAACAAACAGCACAAGAAGTGGATTACCACGTTCGTGCCTTTAGACCTTTTCCAAGTACTTATACATGGTTAAATGACCAGCGCGTTAAAATTTGGGCCGGTCATCCTGTGGAAGGCACCTTTGAAAAAGCACCCGTTGGAACCATTGTTTCAAATACAAAAGAAGCTTTAATTGTTCAGTGCGGTAAAGAAACTTATTACGCCGTGACCAGTTGGCAAGAAAGTGGACGTCAACGAGTAGATATTAAAGACTTTGTCAACGGTCAACGATTAGAAGAAGTACTCGGACAACAATTCGAATACAAAGCTTCTAAAAGTAAGTAGGCTTTATAATGAAGATTAAAAAAAGAGCTCAACAACAATTTGCCGGTAACCCGCGCTGGCAAGCTTTAACCATTTTATATCAAGTAGAGTATCAAAAAGAATATTCCAACGTATTAATTCAACGCATGTTACAAAACACGTCGTTAGAAGAACGAGACAGTCGCTTAGTCGTCGAACTCGTGTACGGCGTCATCCAACGACGCAAGACATTAGATTACTATTTATCTGCTTTTATAAAGGGAAAGAAAATTGATCCTTGGGTCCTAACTTTACTCCGATTGACGCTGTATCAAATGGAATATTTAGACCGAATTCCTAATAGAGCGGCCATTCATGAAGCAGTAGAAATTGCTAAAACAAATGGGCATCAAGGACTAGGCAAATTCGTGAACGCTATTTTACGCCGCATCCAGCGTGAAGGGGTGCCATCTTTTGAAGCGATTAAACCATTATCTAAACGATTAGCAATCCAATACAGTATAGATGAATGGATTGTTGAAGATTTGTTAGAAACTTTTGATGGCGAAAAGACGGCCCAATTATTAGCCAGTTTACTGGAGCGACCTTATGTTTCAGCGCGCATTAACGCCCCTTCAATGCAACGAAAACAACTCATTGACGCATTTCAAGCATTAGGCTATGACGTTCAAGAAAGTAAATTATCTCCTGTAGGTATACGTTTTATGACTGGGAATCCTGTGAACAGTCCTTTATTTGAAGAAGGAAAAATTACCATTCAAGACGAATCATCCATGTTAGTTGCTCCTTTAGGTGATATTAAAGGAGATGAAAGAGTATTAGATGCTTGCGCCGCTCCAGGAGGAAAAGCGACCCATATTGCTTCTTTATTAACAACGGGCCATTTAACAGCGTTAGATATTTCTAAAAGAAAATTAAATAAAGTGGATGAACACTTACAACGTATGCATTTAGATGAAAAAGTAACCACCCATGTAGCCGATGCATCAAAATTTGTTCCAAAAAATGATGAATTATATGATATTATATATCTTGATGCGCCGTGCTCAGGATTGGGTTTGATGCGTCGCAAACCGGAAATAAAATATGAAAAAACACGTCGAGACATTATTCAATTAAGTAAAATCCAAGAAAAGTTATTAGATCATATGGCCACTTTACTTAAGCCAGGAGGAACTTTGATTTACAGTACATGTACGCTAACACAGTTAGAAAATGAAACAGTACTGAAACGCTTTTTAGAAAAACACGAAGCGTTTTCCGTTGACCCCATTAAAGCGACGGAAGTACCTGAGGACATTTTAACCCCTCAAGGCTTCGTTCGCGTTTGGCCTCATCAATATCATACAGACGGATTTTTTATAGGACGATTAACTAAGTCTCGGTAAGAGGTGAAAATATGAAAGTTTCTTTACACTCTAATATCGGTAAAAGAAGAAGGTCAAACCAGGACTATGCTGATAGCTATCAATCCCTTAAAGGCCAATCGCTACTTATTTTGTGTGATGGTGTAGGTGGTCACCAAGGGGGCGATATCGCAAGCCAAATGACTACTGAGTTTATTGGTACACGTTTTGCAAATCTTGATAAAGTCCTCGAATTAGAGACAAGTAAGCAATGGATGGCAACGACCATTGCAGCCGCTAATGAACACGTTAATATGGCAGCTAAACAGGATGAATCTTTAGCTGGAATGGCTACGACACTCGTGTTAGCGCTTATTTTAGATAAAGATCAAGCTACCATTGCTCATTTAGGCGATAGCCGAGCTTATCAATATGCAAATAACCAACTCACACAATTGACTCAAGATCACTCATTGGTGAACGAGTTAATTAATTCTGGCGAATTAAGTCAAGATGAAGCCGAAAACCATCCTCAAAAGAATGTGGTGACGCGTTCTATCGGTGGAGGCGGGATGGTGGATGTGACGCCAGATTTTACTGAAATTAATTTAAATCATATCGACATGTTAATGTTATGTTCCGATGGATTAACAAATATGGTCGATGAAAAAACAATGAATCAATTATTTGATCAATATTGGCAAAGTAATGAACTGGGAGATCAGTTAATTGAAGCAGCCAATCAAGCAGGTGGCGACGACAATATTACGATTGCTTTAGCTTCGTGCTTTAATACAACATCTTATAGTAAGGAGGAGAATTGATGGATATTGGAGATAAACTATCTGACCGTTATGTTATAAAAGACGTCATCGGTCAAGGTGGTATGGCCAATGTATTTTTAGGCCATGATTTAATATTAAACCGGGATGTCGCCATTAAAGTGTTGCGCTTTGACTTCCAAGATAATAAAGATGCTATCCGTCGTTTTAGACGTGAAGCCATGTCCGCCAGTCAATTACTCCACCACAATATTGTTGAAGTCTATGATGTAGATGAAGAAGACGGAAAGCAATATATTGTTATGGAATATGTTAAAGGAGAAGATTTAAAAACATATATTAGAAAACATTCTCCTTTACCATTAGAGTCCGTTGTTTCGATTATGATGCAACTTCTATCAGCTATTGATTTAGCTCATAAACATCAAATTATTCACCGTGATATTAAACCACAAAACGTTTTAATTAAAGACGGTTCGGAAGTGAAGATTACTGACTTTGGGATTGCGATTGCTTTAACGGATACATCGATTACCCAAACCAATACGCTATTAGGTTCCGTCCATTACCTTTCTCCTGAACAAGCTAGAGGAGCCAATGCGACGGTTAAATCAGACATTTATGCTTTAGGAATTGTTTTGTATGAATTGATTACTGGCACGGTCCCCTTCGACGGAGAATCGCCAGTCTCGATTGCTTTAAAGCACTTCCAAGAAGACTTACCAAGTGTACGCGAGCAGTATGATTACATTCCTCAAAGTTTAGAAAATGTTATTTTAAAAGCGACGGCTAAAAACCCGGAAGATCGCTATGCTTCGGTTCAAGAAATGTTAGCTGACTTAAGTACAAGTCTTAATGAAAGTCGTTTTAATGAACCGATGTTTATTCCACCTTCAAAATTGGAAGAAACCATTGCGATTAAACCCATTAAGGCTCTTTCGGCTAGTTCATCTTCTTTAGATCAAGCAACCAGTAAAGGATCGGAACCTCTAGATGAAGAAGTGTTCCCGCGCTTTGATGAAGTAGCGCCGATTGAACCAGCTAAGCGAACCAATTGGTGGCTTAAATATCTTTTACCATTTATTTTAATGGTGGCTTTAATTGCAGGAGGATTTGGAGCATATAACTTCTTTTACTTAAATACGACGATGCCGGATATTGAAGGTTTAACTCAAGAAGAAGCTCAAGAAGCTTTATCTAGAGCTCACTTAACCTTAGGTGAAGTTCAAAAGGTATGGAACGAAACAGTAAAAGCAGGTGAAATAGTTGATACAAAACCTACTGCAGGAACTCGTTTAAAACGAAACAGTACAGTTGATATCATTATGAGTAATGGAAAAGAACAAGTACAAATTGGTGATTATATCGGCATGGAATATGAAGAAATTAGACGCCGTCTAACTGAAGCAAACTTCATTGTTCAGCGCCGTGATCTAGCGACTACTCCCGATCAAGCAGGCATTATCTTAGATCAAGATATCCAACCTGGAAGTCAAGTAATTCCAAGCGAGACACCCATTACATTAACAGTAGGGAATGCACCTGAGTCGGTGACGATGCAAGATTTCTATAACTTATCAGAAGAAGTCGTTCATAACTTTGAAGCCGGTTTTGGTATTAATGTTGAATATGAATATGATTATGATGAATTTATTCCAGTCGGCCAAGTGATTAGTCAAGAGCCAGAAAGCGGCACTCACTTAGAACCAGGAGATACCATTTCTGTTGTTATTTCTAAAGGCCCAAGGGAAGAACATATTGTCCCACAACAAGTCAATATCGATATCGAGTATTTATCTAAATACGATGACAAAGACGTAGATAAAGAAGATCCTTTACCAAACGTTATCCGCGTATATATTGGGGACGTCAATAATGACATCAATCAAATCGCAGAAGAATTTGAAATTAAAGAATCGAGAACGATTCAAATCTTTATGTATATTAAAGAACACGGTACGGGCCAATACCGTGTGACGCGAGATGATGAAGTCATCGCCGAAAACGGCCAAGTCTATCCACAATAATAAGAACAGTCCATGAACTAGCTCAACTTGCTTCATGGATTTTTTTTGTTAGCTACTTTAATCACTAGAAAGAAAGCTTATGTTATAATTGTGTCAGTGAAAAGTAAATAATTATAAGGAGGAACAGAATGACCGACCAAACGGTTCAATTAACGGGAACAATTTTTCAGTCAGTCGCAGGTTTTTATTATGTATGGGCGGACGGTACGTCTTATGCTACAAAGCCTCGAGGAAACTTCAGACATTTAAACATTAAGCCTCTTGTAGGCGACCGCGTCGTCTTTGAGTTAGATACTCTTGATGAGCAATCCGAAGGGCGTATTATTGAAGTATTAGATCGCACTAGTGAGCTCAAACGACCAGCTGTAGCGAATGTGGATTATGCCTTTGTTGTAATGGCGCTAACGCAGCCAGCTTTTTCTTATAATTTGTTAGATTATTTCCTCGTGTCAATGGAAGCTCAAGGCATTCAGCCGATGATTATTTTAACAAAGTACGATCTATTAATAGAAGAAAAAGGCGAAGAGAAAGCCAATGAATTGGTGGAAGAAATTAAACGGGTTTATCACCAAGCCAATTACACTGTCAAAGTATTTAACTATCAAAAAGAAAGTCATGACCAATTAGAAGCCCTCATTGAAAAGGAAGCAATTTATACCGTTGTGGGGCAAACAGGAGTGGGGAAATCGACTTTACTGAACGCTTTAATTCCGGATGTTAACATTCAAACAGCGGCGATTAGCGAGTCTCTTAACCGCGGACGTCATACAACGCGAGAAGTGACGCTATACCGCATTGGTCACGGATTTGTTGCTGATACGCCAGGATTTAGTTCCATGGATTTATCACGTATCGAAAAAGAACAACTCCAACAGTATTTCCCAGAAATATGGCAAGAGGGTGCTTATTGCCGCTTTAATTCATGCCAACATATTAATGAACCAGGCTGTCACGTTAAACAAGCGGTTGAAGAAGAAACGATTGCGACAAGTCGCTACAACAACTATTTAGATATGTATGAGAAAATTAGTCAAGCTAAGCCGGTTTACAACCGCAAGAAATAAAGGAGAGATTATATGAAAATCGCACCATCAATGCTAAGTGCAGACTTTGCTAACTTATTAGACGACATTAAAGAAATTGAAGCCTTAGGAGTAGAATATTTACATATTGATTTAATGGACGGAATGTTTGTTCCTAATATTTCTTTTGGTCCTATGGTTTTTGAAGCGTTACGTCCTCATACAGATTTAGTATTTGATTGTCATTTAATGATTCAAGAGCCTGAACGTTATGTTGAACAAGTCGCTGACGCTGGGGCAGATATTATTACTGTCCACGTTGAAGCAACGGACCATATTCACCGTGTGATGCAACAAATTAAAGACTTAGGCAAAAAAGCTGGAATTGTTTTAAACCCTGGGTCCCCTTTAAGTGCCATTGAGTCGGTTTTAAATTTAGCTGATTTAGTGTTAGTTATGTCGGTTAATCCGGGCTTTGGTGGCCAAACTTTCATTCCTGAATCACTTGATCGTATTAGACAACTGGATCAGTGGCGAAAAGAACGCGGGTACCATTATGAAATTGAAGTAGATGGTGGGGTTAATGCTGAGACTGGACCGCAATGTTTAGACGCCGGAGCGGATGTTTTAGTAGCAGGGTCATATATTTTTGGTCACAAAAACCGTAAAGAAGCCATTGAGTCTTTAAGAGGCGAGTAATGGAAAGAGATTGCGTCGTTGTGGTTGCTGGAGCACCCATTAAAGATACAAGATGGCTTAAACAAACCTTAGATAGTCATCCCAATGCCTATCGGATCGGAGTGGACCGGGGGGCATTAAAATTAAGTCGCTTAGGTTTTCGTCTCGATGAAGCCGTAGGAGACTTTGATTCGGTAAGCGAAGAAGAATTTTGTTTAATTAAACAATCCACTCATCAGTTGACTCAATTGCCCCGCGAAAAAGATTTAACAGATTTAGATGAAGCTTTATTACATATTACATCGAACCCATCTTTAAATAATAAGCCAGTTTATATTTATGGCGCTTTAGGAAGTGGGGGCGGGCGGTTAGATCACTTGCTTCATAATATTAGCCTTTTTTCCCGTGAATTGTTTAAACCTTTACTTTCTAGAGTTCACTTAATCGAAAAAGACCAAGAAGTATTAGTCTTTAAACCAGGATTTCATTTAATTAAAGAAGCACCTCGTTGGCAATATTTTGGGGTTTTCACGTTAAATAGTGTAAAACAATTGACCATTCAACAAGCAAAATATACACTAGAGCCAACGGATACAAAAGGATTTACAAGTTGGATTAGTAATGAGTTTATTCCTCATCAAGATGCACTGATTCAATTTGAAAGCGGCATTGTATTTGTTGTTTTAACCGCATTAACATAAAATTAGAAGAAAGTTAGGTGTCGACATGTCATTATGTCCCGTGTTAATTACACTCTTTGGTGCCACTGGAGATTTAGCTAAACGTAAGTTATATCGCTCTATTTTTTCTTTATACCAAAAAGAAAGCATTCCAGAGGAGAACTTTGCGGTCATTGGAACCGGACGTAGAAAATGGTCAGATAACTACTACCGCACAATCATTAGCGATAGTATTAAAGATTTAAGTGATGATTGGGAAGAAATTTCTGAATTTGTCAGCCATTTTTATTATTTATCCCATGATGTGACGGATGAAGATCATTACGCTGTTTTATACGATAAAGTTGAAGAGTTAGATAAAAAGTATCAAATAGAGGGAAATCGTCTCTTTTATTTATCTATGGCGCCACACTTTTTTGGCCTGATTGCCAATCATTTAAAGGACCACGGATTTATTAACCGTGACCGTGGCTTTAACCGTTTAGTGATCGAAAAGCCCTTTGGATCAGATTACGAGACCGCAAAACAATTAAATGATGAACTTACTCATAGCTTTTTAGAAGATGAAATATTTAGAGTAGACCATTATTTAGGTAAAGCCACCGTTAAAAATATTTTAACAGTTCGTCAGGCAAACGCCATGATTGAGTCTTTAATGAACCGCCAATTCGTTAAAGAAATTCAAGTGTCCTTATTAGAAGATATGGGCATTGGCACAAGAGGGAGCTACTATGACGTTACTGGCGCTTCAAGAGATATGTTACAAAACCATATTTTACAACTCATTTCATTAGTATTGATGGATTTGCCTGAAGAAGACACGCCGGAATGTATCCACCGAGCTAAAGAAAAAGTGCTACAAGAGATTGAATTGATGACTGAAGATAACGTCAACGAGCGGATCGTTAGAGGTCAATATGGGGCTGATGATCCGACGAATACAGCTTACCGTGATGAAACAGATGTCGATAGCGATTCGATTACCGAAACTTATATTTCTGGCTACTTTAGTGTTGATAATGATCGTTGGCGTGACGTACCAGTTTATTTTAGAACGGGCAAACAATTGGCCGAAAAGTTATCCGTGGTGCACGTCGTGTTTAAAAACCAATTTGCTTTAAAAGACGCTAAACAAAAAGAAAACGTCTTAAGCTTTTACTTATCAGGAGATCGTGGAGTACAAATTCGTTTAAATACAATTTCTTCTAATCCGAAACGACATAATGAAGCTGTTCCTCTTAACTACTCTAAAGTAGATGAACAATTAGCTGCATTTGCTGATGACTATGAATTTATTTTATATGATAGTATTGCTGGACGAAATGAAAACTTCGTTCATTGGAGTGAATTGGCCCAGTCTTGGAAGATTGTAGACAGTATTCGTTCCAGTTGGAAAGCTCATCCAGCTCCTGAGTTTCCAAACTATGAAGTAGGGTCTGTTGGTCCTTATGCTTCTGATATGATGTTACGTCAAAACAATTCATCTTGGTTATACTAACAAAAAAAGCACGTCTTGGTTAAAAAACCAGAACGTGCTTTTAATCTTAAGTGCTTAAACGCGTTGTACTTTACCTGATTTTAACGCTCGTGCAGAAGCCCAAACTTTCTTAGGCTTACCATCAACCATAATGCGAACCTTTTGTAAGTTAGGTTTGAATGTACGTTTAGAAGCGTTCATCGCGTGTGAGCGATTATTTCCAGTTTGTGTCTTACGACCTGTGAAATAGCATACCTTTGCCATGATTTATTCCTCCTTCGTCTGCAAGAGCTTGCTCTTTGCTTTTTGAATACTTTACAAATTTAACATAACTCAACCATTTAAGCAAGTTTACAAAGAAAAAAGTTAGAAGATTATTCTAGAGTAGTCAAACATATGTGACACATACTTAAAGTTCTAGTACAAAATAAATAGAATTGAATAGGGTTCTGGGGGACCGCGGTCCCCCAGAAAAAATTAAGCACTTTGTGATTCAAAGTATTGGGCCACGACTTCATTCGGACTTAAAAAGTTAAGTACTTTACGATGGATATTATTACTTCGGTTAATATAACGCGTATGCGCCTTAAAGAAAGCTTCTTCTGACGTAAATGTTCAACGATGGTAAAAGCGCTCGTCTATCGCATCTCTTCTGTTATAATTGACTTCATGGGGAGCTTCCTTTCACACTATGGTTTTTAATTTTGTCTAGATATAGTGTACCAGAAGCTCCTCTTTTTTTTATGTTTTCGTGTCACATATGTATGATACCCTTCCACAATTATTTCAAGAGATATTTTTTATTCACTTAGCAACAATAGACTGCGTTCTTGAATTAATTGCTCTAGCTCCTCTATATCTTCTTGTGTTGCTTGTTTCTTTATGAAGTTTCTAGCTGTCGATCTATTTCTTAGATAACGAGCTCGTTCAC
>NZ_FNEL01000023.1 GCF_900100125.1 Dolosicoccus paucivorans
GTCAGTGATAGGCAACTGAAGAGAGTTCAGCAGTGGATGAATGATTATCCACGTAAACAGTTTGGCTATGCCACAGCACACGAACTGTTTGCACGGGCTTTATACACCCAGCGACATGCTGCGTAACATTAAGGCCTTGACTTGGATCCTAGTCCAGCATAATACACTGGAAGTGCTCTTTGGACATCCTATCCAGAGCCTGGCTCCAGCTCGCTAATCGCGAGCATCATGCCGGAGCTTCCAAGTAAAGGCCTAAAGATTAGACAAGATACTAAAGCTAACTAACACTGCCACAGTTCAAGGCTTGTGAAAATTTGTAGCTAGTGGCTAATTTATACTTGAAATTTACATGTAAAAACTTCTGATGTAATCGAAACAATTTACAAAAAAGCCAACACTTTGATTGAAGATGAGATAAATGACGAAGGGGTCAAAATAGATAAAGTAGACTTAACTGGTGAAGGAACGCTTTTATTTGCTCCTCAATCTGGCTATTTATATTCGATCAATCATCAGGAAATGTTTGCTCAACTTCCTCCAAAGTGCAGTTTAGTGATTGAACGTCAAGTGGGTGATTATCTTTACCGTGGTGAGCCGATCGGTATTCTATACGGCCCAACGGAGGAATTAGAGACATTGAAAGAGCAAATTACTGAAGGGTATATTTTCAGTGCAACGATCAATGATTTAGACGACTATCGTCATGAAATAAGAAATTTAATTGAAATTGCTCTCAAAGCGATTAGTCCTGGAATTAATGACCCTAACTCAGCGATTATAGCGATTCGGTGTATTGCTGAATTGATAGGGAAGCTACTTAAGCATCATCAATATTATTTAATATATACAAAAGAAGATCACGGTCAAATTGTTCATCATTGGCCTTCAGTAGAAGAAACGTTATATTTTGTCTTCTATCAACTGATTCATTACGGAAAAACGGATCCCAGCTTATCAATTACACTGATTAAAGCTCTTCAATATATTTATGTTAATAGTCATTCACTCCATCAAGCAGAGGTTAAAATGTTTTATGATGAAACATTTTATTTTCTCCATCAACAGCTTGAACAATCAATGGACCAAGATTATTTGACAAAAGTGTATGAAAATCTAGAAAGCTATCAAAAACAAACTTATAAGGAGAATTTATGACGAAGAAAAAAACTTATCCAACAGAAACTTATGATATTACTATTGAAAGCATTAATGAACGCGGTAATGGTTATGCTCGTATTACCCATCCGCCTACTAGAGGACATATGGGAGCAGGTTTACAAGTTTTTGTTCCCCAGGTTGCGCCAGGCGATAAGGTGCGGGTGAGTGTTCCTAATGCTAAAGGGCGTCGTCGAGCTAGGTTGTTCGATTATGAATTGCTACAAGCCGGACCGAATCGTGATCCAGAATTCGAGTTCCGTCCTGATTTTTCTGGTGGCACGCCCCTAATTGCGATGAGTTACAAAGCGCAATTAGATTATAAACAACAAATGATCGAGGAGTATTTAGATAAAGTAAGCGTGAGTAGTGAACTGGTTCGTCCGATTATTGGAATGGAACAACCGATTCATTACCGTAATAAAATGGAGTTAACATTTGGAGTAGATGGTTCTTTAGGAATGCACGCTCAAGGTAACTATAAAAAAGTGGTCGATTTAAAAGATTCCGTTTTAGCGACCAAAGATATGATGACAGCAAAATATATCGTACAACGATGGTGGCTAGACTCTAATCTATCAGCATACAACAAAGAGACAAAAGAAGGATTGTTGCGCCATTTAATTTTACGCCAATCCCACCAAACAAAAGAGTTGATGGTAGGTATAGTCGCTAACGGAATGCCAGAAAACTATGAAGCGTTAGTTCAAGATTTAAGCGTTAGATTAGAAGCGGAACTTCCAGTTTTAGCTAGCTTATTATGGATTGAAAATACGTCCATTTCAGAACGAAGCTATGAAACAACGACTCATATTATTTCTGGAAACGATCATATTAATGAAGCATTTTGCGACTTTACTTTTCGTATTTGGCATGACACTTTTTTTCAACCAAATCCTGTCCAAGCAGAAAAGATGGTATCAATTGTAGAAGATTTAATTAAAGACAAAAAATACAATCAAGTGGTCGATCTTTATTGCGGGATTGGAACATTCAGTCTCCCTTTAGCCAAACAAGCCGAGCAGTTAACAGGCATTGAAATTGTTGAAAGTTCAATTGAATCAGCTAAACGTAACGCTAAAGATAACGGTATTACAAACGCTCACTTTATTTGTAGCGATGCTAGAAGAGGGTTAGAGGCATTAAAAGAACAATGGGGAAGTCCTGATTTACTCGTTTTAGACCCACCACGTAGTGGAGCAGGTGGTAAAATGATGCGTAGTATCGGGCGCTATCAGCCCGGCGCAATTATTTATATCTCTTGTAACCCGAAAGAGCTAGCTAATGATTTAGTATGGCTAGAAGATTTTGGGTATGAAGTAACGTACGTTCAGCCTGTAGATCAATTCCCTCATACTGTGCATTCGGAGTGCATAGCGTTACTGCAAAGGGAAATTTCGTAGAAATCCTGAGATTCAAGCACTTTCACGACTATTTTGCCTTCCCAGAAGATGACCAAAATAACAAGCGAAAAGTGCTAAAAAAGCATTTCAATGTCTCAGTGGTGGTTGACCTAGTTAGTGGAGACACAAGAAAATAAGGACAGTTAAGAATCAGCAAGGATAAAAACTTGCTGATTTTTGTATTTATACTTTCAGACTTGTCAAAAAGACAAGTCAAGAATGGCGATTTTGATAATTCTAGAATGGCAAAAAGGAAAAGTCTAGACTTATCAAAAGGACAACCTAACTATATAGAGTATAGTTAGATTAATAGAGTTATATTGATATTAGGGGGAGAAATCAAAAGTTTCTCTTTTAAAAGTTGATATAAGCTGAAACGGGGATCTACCGTAACAAGTTTAAAATAAATAATGACATACTAGTAAACAGAATTAATATTTACTTATTTCTAAAAGACAAAACAAAAATGGTTTAAATAAACCATTGACAATTATTTTTTGTTATGGTATAGTTAAACCAAGATAAAAAAAGAGCTTGTTTTATCACAAATATTAGGAGGCTGATTGAATGAGAAAGAAAGATGTATATGAAGTAATGGATAACTTAAGGGGAAGGGTTAGTTCGGAAGAGTATATCTATATTTTTATAGTGAATTATTATTTAAGTAGGAGGTTAAAAACTAATTCATTAGATGAAATCTTGGAAAGATTTGAAGATGAAAATATTAAATATACAATAAGATCTATTTATGAAGGTAATAACAACTATTTAGAGCAATTTAATTCTATTAAGGATTTTAACATTGATGAAATCATTGAAATTATAGGATTATTATCTGAATCAATTGGTAGGAGAGGCGGAGGAGAGCATACTACGGTTAAATCTGTAATTGATTTATCGTTAGAATTACTATCTCTAGAAGAGGAAGACGTGTTGTTAGATGTTGGCTCAGGAATAGGAACAACATTGCTGGAAGCATCCAAAACATCTAGTATCTCTGGGATTGAAATCAATCCAGATAATTATATGCTATCATGTTTACTACTAGATTTATTTAATATACCAATAGAAAAAATGATGCATAAGGATGTATTTACTTATGATTTAAGTGAATTTAATGCCAATAAAGTTTTTATGAACATGCCTATGGCGCTAAAAATGTCAGGAAAAAAATTAGAAGACGTTTTAAAATTAAAATTTGATAGATCTGTTTTCAAAAATCATATTAAATCTATTGACTCATCTTGGGTTTTTGCTTTAGATATCATTGAAAACACAGAATATGAAAAGTTTGTAATGCTTATGAATGGAAATCCTCTTTATAGTGATATTCATCAAGATGTAAGGAAGATATTAATTCATAAAGGTAAGGTTGAGGCTGTTATAGCATTACCTAGCAACTTATTAGCTTACACTGCTATTCCTATATATCTAGTTGTATTTAGCCATAATAATGAAAGTATAAAATTTGTTGATGCAACAAATCTTTATTCAGATATTAAATATAGGCATACGATAGAAAAAAAACATATTGAGAAAATTATAAGTGCATTAGGAGAGGATTCTAATATTAGCAAGACAGTGGAAGATAAGAAATTAGAAGAAGAAGATTTTACCCTTGATCCACTAAGATATACAATGCCAGAATTTCCTTTTGAGGAAAGTATAGAATTAAAAGATGTAGTTAAATCCATTAATAGGGGTCACACTATTAGTAAAAAAGACCTAGACCAGATGACATCAGTTCAGCCAACAAATTATCAATACTTGATGCTGCAAAACTTTCAAGATGGCATATTAGATGAAAACTTACCATACCTAAAGAATTTGAACGAATCTTATGAACGATATTTTTTGAAAGATAACTCGGTTATTATTTCTAGGCTATCACCTTTTAAAATAGGTTCGGTTGGTAAATTGAAGACTAATGTATTAGCGAATGGAAATTTGTTTTTCTTAGAAATTGATGAAAATAAAATAAACAAAGATTTCCTCACTGCCTACTTACAAAGTAGAATAGGTTTAAGAGAAATAGAAAAATATGTTAAAGGGTCTACTATGAAGACCATTAGCATTAGAGATCTTGAAAAAGTTAAAATTCCAAAAATAAGTATGGAAAAACAAATTGAAATTGGTAATCAATTCGTATTATTGAATTCTGAATTTAAAGCCATTAAGAAAAGAGCTGAAGAAATAGCAAAAGAAAGATTGAACATATTTGAAGGAGGCATATAATGCTTCTGGATAATGAGTTGAAAATCGATATTGCTTCTGATGCAACAAAAATAGTAATGAAAAGAATTATTGGTGCTAGATCGATTAGTGAGTTGAGAAGTTATCTAAAATCAATAGGGCTTGAGGAGCTGACTCCAGAGATAGATAACTTCCAGCCTAATGGTGATATTTATATATTAGGAGATTTGAGCATTAAAGATCATATTGCCTATCAAATATTTAAAGATTTAAATATAGATGTTAATAGAATAAAACTAGTAAAAGGCTATAAGGAGTTTAAGACTTATAATTTTAATAGGTTCCAATATGATACTTCAGTAAGGCTGATATTTGTAGGGCCAATTCCCCATTCAACAAAAGATAAAGGTGAGTATTCAAGCGTTATAGCAAGGATGGAGCAGGAAGAGGGTTTTCCTAAAATTGTAAGGCTTGGAACTGAAGACAGTTTGAAAATTACCAAAACAAACCTTAAAGAGGCTGTAATCAAAGAAATAGAATCTAATTATTTAGATACAAATTAATATAACGAAAAGCTTTTAAAAAGCCAGTTGATTTAATTTTATCTAGATAAACCATTATAGATATAGGAGTGAGTGTGTAGATGATAACAGGAGAAACGAGAAATAAAATTGATAGGATATGGGATAGTTTTTGGACAGGTGGTATTACTAACCCTTTAACAGTTATAGAGCAGTTTACCTATTTGCTATTTATAAAATCCTTAGACGATAAGCAGTTAAATTCAGAAAAAGAGGCTAGTATTCTAGGTATAAAGCCTAAAGTAATATTTGACAAGAATAATGAAGATTTAAGATGGTCTAACTTTAAGCACTTTGACTCAGAAAAAATGTATAAGGTTGTATCTACTGAAGTCTTCCCTTTTATAAAGAAAATGAATGGAAATGCTGATTCATCATTTGCTAGATTTATGGAAGATGCGATTTTTACGATTCCTACACCTAGAATGTTACAAACTGTTGTAACCAATATAGATGAACTTATGGCTGATTTGCCTTTAAAAGACTTGGGAGACCTATATGAGTATATGCTTAGCAAACTGACTACTGCTGGGAAAAATGGACAGTTTAGAACACCAAGACATATTATAGATATGATGGTTGAACTTGTGAAGCCAACACCTAGCGATATAGTAATGGACCCAGCGGCAGGAACGACAGGATTTCTAATTTCTGTAGCAGATTATTTAAAGAAAAATTTTGAAAATGAAATATTTACATCAGAGCAGCTAAAAGAGCACTTTAATAATGAAATGTTTAATGGCAATGAGATAGATACTACTATGTTAAGAATAGGAACTATGAATATGCTCCTTCATGATGTGGAAAATCCTCAAATCCACTATGTGGACTCTCTTTCTAAATCCAATAAGGAAAGAGAAAAATATACCTTAGTACTAGCCAATCCACCTTTCAAGGGTAGCTTGGATAAAGAGGCGGTAGCCGATGACCTGACTAGAATTACTAACACAGGAAAAACAGAACTATTATTTATAGGGCTTATTCTAGAGCTTTTGAAAAGTGGTGGAAGAGCTGGAGTAATAGTTCCAGACGGAGTCCTCTTTGGAGCTAGCAATGCTCACAAATCTTTGAGAAAAGAGATTATAGACAAGCATAAATTAGAGGGAGTTATATCCATGCCTTCAGGGGTATTTAAGCCTTATACAGGAGTATCTACAGCTATACTACTCTTTACAAAAACAGGTATAGGTGGAACAGATAAAGTTTGGTTCTATGATATGGAAGCAGACGGCCTATCCCTAGATGATAAGAGGGAAAAAGTAAAGGACAATGATATAGAAGATGTAATAGCGAGGTTCCATAAGCTAGAAGATGAGGATAAAAGAGAAAGAACAGAAAAATCCTTCCTAGTTCCAGTAGAGGAAATAAGGGAAAATGGATATGATCTATCTATAAATAGGTACAAGGAAATAGTCTATGATGAAGTGGAGTATGAGGAGCCCCTAGTCCTTATAGAAAAGATAAAAGGATTAGAGAAAGATATATTGTTGGGAATAGATGAAATAGAGAAGTTGGTGAAATAGATGGAGTGGAAATATTTATTAGATGTTAGTAAAATAAGCGATAAAAGAGTGGAAGAGTATAATGGCAAGAAAAGATATTCAGCAACAGGTGATGTTGATTACAATAAAATTACAAATTTTGAGGAGGTAGAGTATAAAAATAAGCCTTCTAGAGCAAATAGAATGGTATTAAGTGGAGAAATACTATTTGCTAAAATGAAAGGAACAACAAAAGTATTAAAAATTACTGATGAGATTGCAGAAAAATATATTTTTTCCACTGGTTTTACAACTTTAAAGAACAAGAAAGATTTAAATAAAGATTATTTATATTATATTTTAATATCAGAATACTTTCAAAATGAAAAAGATAAATATTGTTCAGGGGCAACACAAAAAGCTATAAATAACACTAATCTTAAAAAAGTAAAAATCCCAGTCCCACCTATGGAAATCCAAGAAAAGATAGTTCGAGTTCTAGACCAAGCACAAGCCCTTATAGATAAAAGAAAGGAACAAATAAAAGCCCTAGACCAGTTAATAGAGTCTATATTCTATACGATGTTTGGTGATCCAGTAAGGAATGAAAAGGGTTGGGAAATTAGGAAGTTAGAGGAATTTGGTTCTTGGACAAGTGGAGGCACACCATCAAGGAAAATTAAAGAATATTTTGAAGGTGATATCAACTGGTTTTCTGCAGGGGAATTAAACAGTAGATATATATATAAATCAAAAGAAAAAATTACAGAAAGAGCAATTGCGGAATCTTCTGCTAAGATTTTCGAAAAAGATTCTCTATTAATAGGAATGTATGACTCAGCAGCATTTAAACTCTCAATATTAAAGGAAGATTCATCATCTAATCAAGCATGTGCAAATTTAGTATGTAATGAAAACTATAATTTTGAGTGGGTATATACTTTATTTCAGTTTATGAAGCCTATTTATTTACAAAGTAGAAAGGGGGTTAGGCAGAAGAATTTAAGCCAAACTATCATAAAAAAATTCGAGGCCATTGCTCCACCAATCCAACTACAAAACGAATTCGCCCAAAAAGTAGAAGTCATAGAAAAACAAAAGGAACTTTTAGAAGAATCCTTAAAATTATTAGAAGAAAACTATAAATCTATAATGGACAAGGCTTTTAAAGGTCAACTATTTAACTAGGAGGTAGACTCATGAACTCTAACTTTTCATATCTAAAAAAAGAAAGCAAATATGAATCTTTTGTAGATGCCTGTATGGAGGCTGAAAAGCTTATGCATGTATCTTACTCAGCATCTGCAACCTTTACTCGTAGGGCCATGGAATTGGCTGTAAGGTGGATTTATATCAATGATGAAGCACTAACCCTTCCCTACAATGACACCTTTGCTGCTCTTATAAATGGTACTGATTTTAAAAATGTAGTTGGAATAGAACTATATAAGGCCCTTGATTACACCAGGGAACTGGGCAATAAGGCAGCCCATACTAATATGGATGTGGATAGAAACCAGGCTATACTTTCCTTGAGAAATTTATTTAATTTGACCCATTTTATAGACTACTGCTATTCAGAAGACTTTGAAGAAAGACAGTTTGATGAAAGCCTTTTAGCTTATAATGACAAGTTGAAAAAGACAGCCAAAGAGCAAGAAGAATTTTTTGAACTCCTTTCTAAGAAGGATAAAAGTCTAGAGGAATTAGTCAAGGAAAATCAAAGACTTAGGGAAGAAAATAAAAAGACCAGAAAGAACCATGAAAAAACTAGGTCCTATAGGGTAGATAGCCTCTCTGAAGAGGAGACTAGGAAGGCCTACATAGACCTTGACTTAGAATTAAAAGGTTGGGAGATAGGGGAAAACTGCCGTGAAGAAGTGTCAGTTTCTCATATGGAAAATGCTTCAGGTATTGGTTTTGTTGATTATGTCCTATATGGAGATAATGGTAAACCTTTGGCTCTAGTAGAAGCAAAAAGAACCAGCAATAGTCCTAAATTAGGCAAGGTACAGGCAGAAATGTATGCAGATGCTCTAGAAATAGAAACTGGTGTCAGGCCCATAATATTTTATACAAATGGTATCGATTATTATATTTGGGATGATAGAGACTACCCTGAAAGAAAGATTTCAGGAATATATAGTAAGAAGGATTTAGAATCCTTAAACTTTATGAAAAACAATAGAAATACCATTAAAAACCCTGATATAAAAGATGAAATAACCAATAGAGACTATCAAAAAGAGGCCATAATAAGAACTCTAGAAAGTTATGAAGCTGGCCATAGGAGGGCACTTTTAGTAATGGCCACAGGAAGTGGAAAGACCAGAACTACCGTTTCCATTGTTGATATTATGGTTAGGAATAACTGGGCTAAGAATATTTTGTTTTTAGCAGACAGGACAGCCTTAGTCAAACAAGCTAAGGAAAGTTTCAATGAACACTTGCCAGAGCTTTCCCTATGCAATCTTTTAGATAATAAGGATGATGTGAACAGTAGAATGATATTTTCCACCTATCCAACTATTATGAATGCCATAGATGAGAAAAAGGGGACTGATGGTAAGAGGATTTTCACCAATGGACACTTTGATTTAATAATCTTAGATGAAAGCCATAGGTCTATCTATAAGAAATATCAAGATATATTTGAATACTTTGATGCTAGGCTTTTAGGCTTGACAGCTACCCCTGTGGATGAAATCGATAGGAATACTTACAGGGTTTTTGAACTAGAAGAAGGTAATCCAACCTTTGCCTATGACTTAAAAGAGGCTATAGATGAGGGATATTTAGTCAATTATGAATTACCGCAAGTATCTGAAACCAAGATTATGAAAGAAGGCATAAGATATAAAGATTTATCTCAGGAAGAAAAGGAAGAGTTTGAAAGTACCTTTGATTCTTTTGAAGATATTCCTAGTGAAGTGGTAAATAAGAGTCTTTTCAATATAGATACAGTAGATTTAGTTATAAAGGATTTAATGGAAAAAGGAATAAAGGTGGAGGGTGGCGATAAGTTAGGCAAGACTATAATCTTTGCAGCCAACCAAGCCCATGCTGATTTTATTGTTGAAAGGTTTAATGCCCTATATCCTGAATACAAGGGAGATTTTGCTCAAGCTGTTTACCATAAAATTAATTATGTAGATAATCTTATAGATAAGTTTAAGGACAAGAACTCATATCCTCAGATAGCAGTATCTGTAGATATGCTGGATACAGGAATAGATATTCCTGAACTTGTAAATCTGGTATTCTTTAAGAAAGTAAGATCTAAGGCTAAGTTTTGGCAGATGATTGGTAGGGGAACTAGGCTATGTGAAGATCTATTTGGTCCAGGACTCCATAAGGAAAAATTCTTAATATTTGATTACTATTACAACTTTGAGTTTTTTGAAATAAATAAGAGAGGTCATGAAGGTGGTCTTCAAAGATCTCTAACAGAAAACTTATTTAACATTAAGGTTGATTTGATAAAGGCTTTGGAACATTTAGACTATCAGGAAGATGAATTTATAGAATACAGAAATGAGTTAATAGACAATATAAGTCTTTTAATTAAAGGAATAAATACTGATAGATTTAATACAAGAATGAGGCTGCATCTAATAGATAGGTATTCAGATAAAAGAGCCTTTGAAAGCCTAGAAGAAATTGATGTAAAAAATCTGAAAGACGAGATATCACCCCTTATTATATCTACAGATGATGATGAATTAGCCAAGAGATTTGATTATATCATGTATACCATACAATATGCCTATCTTGAGAAGAAACCATACTCTAAGCCAAAGACCAGGGTTAAAAAGACCGCCAATGACTTGGGGAAAAAGGGCTCTATAGGACAAGTACAAAAGAATAAAGAATTAATCTATCAGCTACAGGAAGAAGAGTTTTGGGAAGATGCCGATCTCTTTGATTATGAAATGGTTAGAAAGGCTTTAAGAGAACTTATAAAGCTAATAGATAGGGAAAGACAGGGAATTTACTATACAGATTTTAAGGACGAAGTAATAGGGGTTAGGGAAGGCAGTCCTATATATGATGTTAATGATTTAGAAACTTATAAAGAAAGAGTAGTATCCTATTTTAAGAAGTATAGGGATAATTTGCCTATTTACAAACTCAGAAATAATGAAGAACTCACCAAAGAAGATATTAAATATTTTGAAAAAATCTTGTTTGAAGAATTAGGGGATAAGGATTCCTATAAAAAAGTTTACGGTAACAAGCCTCTTTTGAAACTGGTTGCTAGCATTACAGGTATGGATAAGGAAGCAGCTAAAAAAGAGTTTTCAAAATTCCTGTCAGACGAAAAATTAAACTCTGATCAGATAAACTTTGTCAATAATATTATTGATTATATAGTTAAAAATGGTTCCATTGAAAAAGAAGTTTTACAAGAATTTCCCTTCAATAAAAAAGGTGGGGTAATTAAATTATTTGATGACAAGCTAGATTTAGCTAGGGAAATCATCTCTATTGTTGATAAGATTAATGAGAGGTTAGATGATAGGCTAATAGTTTAAAATTTTGTAAATTATTTGGTTGTTAAGACGAAAAGGCTGTTTACCCTCCAAAAGCAATTATATAGGAGTGTTATATTTTACTGAGTAGTATTAATTTAAGACAAGACAAAGGAGGTCATGAAATTGGCAAAAAATATTGATCCAAAATTAAAAACTATTGGTGAATATTTAAAACTAGAAGATTTATCAAAATTTATAATTCCAGAATATCAGAGAGCATACTCATGGGAAATTAAACATTGTGATAAACTATGGCAAGACATAGAAAGTTTTATGGAATCAGGGGCAAACGACCCCTATTTCTTTGGTACAATAATTGTAAATTGCCAAGAAGATGATAAGAAATTAAGTTTAATTGATGGACAGCAAAGAACTACAACCTTTATTTTACTGTTAAAGGCATTATTAATTAGATTGAATACTGCAATAGAAGAAACTTCTCATGATACGGATTCTAAAAAGCTTAATTCTGTCCTTACAATGAAAAGGAATACAGTTTTGAAAATTCTTTATAAGGCTAGTGACGAAGAAATATTTGATATATTAGAGGATTTTACAAAGGTAAAAGAAAAAGAAATTCTATTAAACTCTTCTATAAATGAATCATATAAATCTGAGTTAAAAGTGATTTTAAGCTCTCCTGACTATAAAAGTGCAGAAGATAAAGTTATCAAAATACCCTATAAACAAAAGGATAATAAGTACACGAATTATTTTAAGAATTTCAAGTTTTTCTATAATAAGCTAGTTGAATTGTCTGCCTCTAATATAAATGTATTTTCAGAATATGTTTTAAACAAATCAGAAATTATAGAAATTAGAAGTTGGAATGTTGAACAAGCTATAACCATGTTTAACTCCTTAAATTCTGATGGCATGCCACTTTTAGATGCAGATATAATATCAGCTAAGTTATATTCAAATGCTGGAGAGCAGAGAGAAGAATTTAATGGTAAGTGGGAAGAATTAAAGAAAACTGTTATAGCTCTAGAGCAAGAAAAGATTGTGGACTTAGATGGGGTGCTTATGCAGTTTATGTATATTCAAAGAGCTAGGGATAAGAGTTATGTATCAGAAAAAGGCTCAATAAGTGTAACTACCCCAGGTCTAAGAAGGTATTATACAGAGAAAGAAAAAAGCTTGTTAGAAGATCCTCTAGCATTAAATGAGAACTTACTATCCATAGCTCAAACTTGGTCTAAAATAAAAGATTATAATATAATTAAATTACTTTTAAGGTTTAATGAAAATATTAAATTATATTTAATGGCTTACTTATCTCGTTATAGTGTAGAAGAAATAAATGAAGTTATGGTTATAGAATTTACTGAACTAATACTTAAATTATTTACAGTGTTAGAACTTGTAGATATAGGATATTCTAGTTCTAAATTCAAAAGTTTTTTATTTGGTTTAAATATTAAACTGGTAGATATAGATATTTCAATAGGTGAAATAAAAAATGATATTGAAAGTCATATTGCAAAAGAATGGGATAATGAAAAGATTAAAAAGGATATACTAGGATATAATAAAAATATGTTAGTAGTCCTTAATGAATATTTATATTCTAAAAAAAGCAACATAGAATTTATACTACCTGAGAAATATGAAATTGAGCATATTATGCCTAGGAGTGGACAAAACATTTCGCAAATTCAGGTGGACGCAGGCATAGAAAACAAGGATGAGTTCCTAGATACAGTTAACAAACTAGGTAATAAAATCTTGCTAGAGGAAAATATAAATAGATCTATTGGTAATGCTTGGTTTAGAACTAAAATACAAAACTCAGTAAAAAATAAAAAAGGTTACAAGGATAGCAACTTTGCTCTTGCTTCATCCATTGTAAAAACATATTCTAATATTGCTAATCCCATCTGGACTAAAGACGATATAAAAATGATGACTGAAAAAATTGCTAAAAGAATAGCTGGATTTATTTTTGAGGCCAATTAGTTTTCTTAATTTTAACTCTAATGATTAATATAAATTTGCGATTAAGTCTAATATACTTAGTCGTTTTTTCTTTTTAACAGGGTATTAGGGGTGCCCCCTAAATCATTCCGATAGGAAGAGCAGAAAAATGGATGAAAAAATTGAGCCTGGTAGGGACTAATTTTTTAAATTTTCTCGTAAGTGTGTCTACACTTACTGTGCTTGCTCATAAGGTTATTTAAAAATACTGGAGGTAAATAAGGCAATTAAATTAAGAATAAACTTCTTGAATTTGGTTGCTTTTTCTGTGTCTATTTTCATTTAATCTTTTCAAAAACTTTTTTAAAATAGCGAAACAAGCGGGTCATATTTTCACTGTTATATATAGGGGGACTTAAGTAGTCCTATGAGAATAAAGAAAGTCTTGGTGACAGTTTTAAAGGAGGAGGAATAGATGAAGGATATATTAGAATATAGCATTCAGCTTGCTATGCTTAGGAAATTATTAAGCGAAAAGCTAATAAATAAACAAGAATACTTTAAGATTAAAAAACTTCTTATGGAAAAATAGAAGATTTCTTCAGGTTTGACCTGCTAAATTTAACTAGTCGCGGTAAAATAGGATTGTATAGAGAAATACAAAAGTGAGGTGAGATTATGAAAAAGGTTGAAGTCATAAAAGGTGAAGGACTTTTAAATACTAGAAGAAATGGTCTAGAGATAAATTTAAAAAGAGTAGCAGCTTATTGTAGAGTAAGTACAGATAGTGAAGATCAGCTTCAAAGTTATCATTCCCAGGTCAAATATTATACAGATTTAATCAATGAAAATCCTGATTGGACTATGGCAGGGATATATGCAGATGAAGATATTACTGGCACCCAAATAGATAAAAGATTGGATTTTCAAAGACTAATAAATGATTGTATGAATGGAGATATAGATATGATTATCACCAAGTCCATATCCAGATTTGCTAGGAATACTTTAGATACTCTTAAGTATGTAAGGAAATTAAAAGAAATGAATGTGGCAGTATATTTTGAAGAAGAGAATATTAATACTCTAACTATGGATGGAGAATTACTCCTAGTCATACTTAGTTCTGTAGCCCAGCAAGAGGTGGAAAATATCTCAGCCAATGTTAAGAAAGGCTTGAAGATGAAAATGCAAAGAGGAGAACTAGTAGGCTTTCATGGTTGTCTAGGTTATGATTATGATAGTGAGAATAAAACTATATCCATAAATGTAGATGAAGCTGAAATAGTAAAATATATCTTTAGGAGATACTTAGAAGGGGCAAGGGGAAGTGCTATATGCAAGGAGTTAGAAAACCTTGGCTACAAGTCTCCTAGAGGCTCTAGTAAGTGGTCAGCCACCACTGTACTGGGAATTATAAAGAATGAAAAATACAAAGGAGATCTTTTAATGGGAAAGACCTTTACTCTAGACCCTATTACTAAAAGAAGACTGGAAAACTTTGGTGAAGAAGATAAATTTTATATAAAAGACCACCATGAAGGGATTGTAAGTGAAGAGGACTTTGATAAAGCTCAAGCTATTAGACTTAGAAGGTCTACCAATTGGCTTACATAGCTCGTCATAACCTTGAGTAAGATACACTTTGTTCCAGCCTGCAATCGTAGCTCCTTGTTTAATACCAAAGTGTTTCGCTGTTTGGGCGTATGTCAATTGGTGTAATTGTCTATATTGTAAAACAGACAGCTTGAATTCACCAGAGTAGACTGTTTTCGATAGGGATTTCTGAAGTCCTTCTTCTCCATGAAGTTGATATTGTTTGAGCCAATTTTTGATTGTCCCGAGTTTAAATCCATAAGTTTTGGCTAGATAAGTAGGTCCATAACCTTCTTGGTGCTTATGAATGATTTCTAATTTTAACTGATATGAATACTTAGACATAGTAAAGCCTCCTTAAATTCCGTGTCCGGATTTAAGGGGGCAGTACAATGTTACTCCCTAGGAGTCTTATTTGTTTTAAGAGATACTAGCTTTTGAAGTAGTGTAGTCTTATTATTCTAGGAAAATATAGTATAATTAAACTAACTTTAGAATCTTAAATTGAAAGGAGAGTCATTAACGTATGTTATCAACCAACGAAAGAAGAAAAGAAGTCCTTACTTTATTACAAAAAAGCAGTCGTCCCATTACAGGATCTGCTCTGGCTGAAATGTTTGATGTATCAAGGCAAGTCATTGTTCAAGATGTAGCGATTTTAAAAGCAGAAAATCATCCAATTCTTTCAACTTATAGAGGCTACACAATGATCTCAAATACAAGTTGTTCACGCATCATTAAAGTACGTCACACAGACGATGAAATTGAAAAGGAATTAAATGCAGCTGTGGATGTGGGCGCACAAGTAAAAGATGTCTTTATTTGGCATAAAGCTTACGGAAAAATCATGGCTGAGTTAAATATTAAGTCTCGTAAAGATGTTCAAAATCTCTTGCAAGATATGGCGGCAGGTATCAACCGACCACTTAAACAATTAACTGATGGATATCATTATCATACTGTGGAAGCTGATAAAGAAAATGTTTTGGATGAAGTAGAAGATGCATGGAAAAAAATGGGGATCTATGTTCCTGAATAGAGGATGAATAAGTTGAAAAAAATAGAAAAAGAAACGCTTCGATCCTTTTTTAAAAAGCGTTCAATTCACACTCATAAAGGTAATTATGGTCGAGGTTTAATTATCGGAGGCCAAAATGGTATGGCCGGATCTGTGACATTGTCTTCTTTAGCTGCTTCACGTAGTGGTATTGGGTTAAACCATTTATGTTCCGAAGAAAAGGTCACTCAAGTCGTCAATATGCACTCGATTGAAACGATCACTCATTCCATTAAAAGTTTTCATGATTTAGATGAGGTAGAAACTGTTTTACCGCCCCTATGGCAAGATAAACAAGCAGTCGCTTTTGGACCAGGATTAGGACAAGAAAAATCTTTACACCATCTATTAAAATTACTACTAACGAGCTATAAAGGACCTATTGTTATTGATGCGGATGGATTGAATTTAATTGCTCAAAATCCAAAGGTATTAAAACAGCACAACCAAATTATTTTAACCCCTCACGAAATGGAAATGGCTCGTTTAATGAATTGTTCAGTAGAAGAGGTATTAGCTAATCGTCAACAGATTGCTAAAGATTTTGCGGCTGCCTATCAAGTGATCGTCGTCTTAAAAGGACATGAAACGCTAGTAACAAATGGCGAAGAAGTTTATACAAATACAACAGGCAACCCAGGAATGGCTACTGCCGGAAGTGGAGACGTTCTTACAGGCATAACCTATGCTCACCTAGCTAAAGATTTAGCACCCTTAGATGCTGCTGTTGCTTCCGTGTATCTTCATGGTTTAAGTGGGGATTTAGCAGCAAGCGATTTAGGAGAAGAGTCTCTAATTGCATCTGATTTAATTACTTATTTACCCACTGCATTCAATTGTTTAAAATCTTAAGTCACTTACAAAAGTAGGTGGCTTTTTAATTAAAATTTTATTTATATATTTATTTTCTAATTATTTAAAGGTATAATGAAACATAATTATGTCAATAAAGTACAGGAGGAATTAAAATGATTTTTGAATTAATGGAAAAAGATGAGTTTGAACAAATTGTATTTTGTCATGATTCTACGTCCGGGTTAAAAGCGATTATTGCGATTCATGATACAACTTTAGGACCCGCTATTGGTGGGTGTCGTTTTTATCCTTATGAAAGGGAAGAAGATGCGCTGATTGATGCAATGCGTTTAGCTAAAGGAATGACTTATAAAAATGCGGTTGCAGGAATAAATCATGGAGGCGCTAAAGGTGTGATTATTGGGGATCCAAGTGTGGATAAAGATGAATTTATTTTACGAGCCTTTGGTCGCTATGTCGATAGCTTGAACGGACGTTATATAACCTCCGTAGATATGGGAATGACAAGTGAGGATGTTGATGTCATTCATACTGAAACACCATTTACGATTGGACTATCTGAAAGTTATCATTCTTCAGGAAACCCGGCAGGTATGACAGCCTTAGGTGTCTATAAGTCGTTAGAAAGCACTGTACTTGAGATGAATGGTGATACAAATCTAAAAGGACTCACCATCGCTATTCAAGGGGTAGGAAGCGTTGGGATGGAATTAGCTAAGTTATTACACGAAGCAGGAGCTAAGTTAATTGTTTCTGACGTCAATGATAAAGCAGTTCAAGAAGCAGTAGAGCGTTTTGATGCGATTGCAGTAGATAATGAAGATATTTACAGTGTAGAAGCAGATATTTTCTCTCCTTGTGGTATCGGAGCAATTTTAAATGACGAGACGATTCCTCAGCTGAAAGTTAAAGCTGTTTGCGGAAGCGCTAATAACCAACTGGCAGATGAAATCCCTCATGCGGAAATGTTGAAAGAACGAGGTATTTTATATGCTCCAGATTTTGTTGCGAATGCTGGAGGAGTCATTAACGCTTCAGACGAACTACAAGGTTACAATAAAACTCGCGCCCGTGCGAAAGTAGAGCAAATTTACGCTCAAATGAACGAAGTTTATGAGATTGCTCGTAAAAAGGATATTACAACGGCTGAAGCAGCGGATATATTAGCAGAGCGTCGTATTGAGAAAGTGAAAAACTTACGATCAAACTTCTTAATGAAAAATCGTAGTGCCTATGATTTATAATCTTTAACTTTATTACTCCTTGACTATTTATTAATTTAAAGTATAATGATTCACATAATATTAGAAACATACTAATTTTATTATTTTATTAGATGATAGATTGGATGGGTGGAGTTGAATGGATCAATATTTTCCTCAAAATAATTGGGATAATTTTGTATACCAACGTTTAAATGAATTAATTGATAAATATCAAAATGATCCTAACGCTTATGCGGTGTTTGATTTTGATAATACGAGTTGTTTTATGGATGTTGAAGACAACTTAATGATTTATTTAGTGGAACATCTTTGTTATAAACTTACGCCAAGCGAGTTTTACCAACTGTTAACGGATTCTTTTTTTGAAGAGGAACTATCCTTATCCTTTGATCCAAAGCGACCAGAAGTAACAGGGTATAATTTGGCAAAAGATATTTACGACCAGTATCAATATTTATACGATCACTATATTAGCCATTCCCATTCGACATCGTCTTTATTAACTGAGATAAAACAAACCCCTGAATATTTAACGTTCAGAGCGAAGTTACGCTATTTTCATACTTATGTAAATACACATTTTGTGCGCGAGCCCAATCAAGGTTGGCTGACGTATTTGTTTGCAGGATATACGGTCGAAGAATTTCGAAAGCTAGCCAAAGCGTCTTTACATGAAGCAACGCGTCGTCCTTTTGAAAGAGTGGAGTTTGTCTCTAGCTCTAAACTGCCAGGACGAACAGGAGTCATTCGATCGGTGTACCAGAGCGGATTACGTTTTCCAAAAGAGTTGATCGACTTGTTCCACGCTCTAGATAGGGCTAACATAGCGACTTATATTGTCAGTGCTAGCCCTAAGGGATTGGTCTGTGTAGCGGTTGAAGAGTTCAATTACTTAGTGCCAAGAGAACGGGTTATTGCAATGGAGTTTCAAACAACAAAAGATAACCGAATTTGTGCTGTGATGGATCCAACCGCTCCGATTACTCGCGGTGAAGGAAAGACTCAAGCGATTAAAGAACAAATTATGCCTCAACATGCCGGTAAAGAACCTGTAGCCATGTTCGGTGATAGTGTAGGTGACTATCATATGATGAAGACGTTTCAACAGTCTCATTTAAATGTATTGTTTAATCGCCATATGACTGACGAGTTTAAGCAATTAGTTGATAAAGCGGTGGAACAACACGAACAACCTTTTGCGCAATTTGTTCTTCAAGGACGAGATGAAACAAAGGGAGCTTTAAGAAGTAGTCCCAAGACTATTCCTTATGGCGAAACAGTTAGTGAATTATATCGAATAAAATAGTGAAACAAGGAGTTATTATACAATGAATCGAGCTTACAATTTATCAGCAGGTCCTGCGATATTGCCAGTTGAAGTTTTAGAAAAAGCCCAAGCGGAATTATTAAATTATAACAATTCTGGAATGTCTGTTATGGAGTTAAGTCACCGTAGTGGTTATTTTGAAGAAATTATTGAAGCAGCAGAAGCTAATTTACGCCAATTACTAAATATTCCAGATAATTACAAAGTCCTTTTCTTACAAGGAGGCGCAAGTATGGTATTTACAACTCTACCATTAAACTTACGTCAAAAAGGAAAGGTCGCTTATGATAACGGTGGAAACTTTGGTAAGAAGGCAATGCAAGCAGCTGTTGAATTAGAAGATGCTTATAATATTGAAGTAGATGTTGTCGCTTCCTCAGCGGAAGATAGTTATACGCACTTACCTGAGTTATCGAAAAATCTATCCAAAGACTATGATTATTTACATATTTGTTCAAATAATACGATTGAAGGAACTCAGTATAAGACTTATCCTCAATATGAAGGAGTGCCTCTTGTTGCTGATATGAGTTCAGATTTATTATCTAAACCAGTCGATGTGACACAATTTGGCATGATCTACGCTGGAGCACAAAAGAACGCAGGAATTGCTGGGTTAACTCTAGTGATCATTCGTGATGACTTATTGGGCTTAAATGAAGATCTTCCAACCATTTTTAATTACAACACTTTTGCTAAAGCCAATTCATTATATAATACGCCGTCGACTTACCCAATTTATATTCATAAATTAATAACAGATTGGCTCATTGAAGAAGGCGGGTTAGAAGCGGTTGCTAAACGCAATGAAGAAAAAGCACAAGTATTGTATGACTACTTAGATCAATCGCAATTATTCAAATCTCCCGTTAAAAAAGAGGACCGCTCAGTAATGAACGTACCTTTTGTAACAGGAGATGCTGATCTAGATGCGAAATTTATCGCATTAACCGAAGAAAATGGTTTCCAAAACCTTAAAGGACATCGTTCAGTCGGCGGAATGCGAGCATCAATTTATAATGCATTCCCTCTAGAAGGAGTTAAACGATTGGTTGAATTAATGGCACAATTTGAAAAGGAACATCAATAATGACTAAATTTAATATTAAAACTTATAATAATATCGCATTAAAAGGCCTGGAAAGACTTCCGAAAGAATCATTTATTTTAAATGATAGTGACGATCCTGAAGGGGTTATTTTAAGAAGTTATAATTTACACGAAGAACCGATTAACCCTTTATTATTAGCGGTTGCTAGAGCTGGTGCGGGATACAACAATATTCCAGTTGATGCATTAGCTGATGAAGGGGTTGTTGTTTTTAATACGCCAGGTGCCAATGCTAACTCTGTTAAAGAACTGGTCCTATCCACAATGATTGCTCACGCTCGAAATATGTTTCAAGCAAAAGATTGGGCCGATGAATTAACGGGAGAAGATATTCCAGGACAAGTAGAAAAAGGTAAAAGCCAGTTTCAAGGCTGGGAGATTCGCGGTAAAACAATGGGAGTCATTGGACTAGGGTCTATTGGACACTTAGTTGCTAATGACGCTCAAGCTTTAGGAATGAACGTTATTGGTTATGATCCATATATTAGTGTAGAAGCTGCTTGGAAAATTAACCAATATGTTACTCAAGCACCTTCTTTGGAAGAAGTGTTACAAAAGTCTGATTACTTAACCATTCACGTTCCTTACACTAAAGACACTCATCACTTAATTGATGAGCATGCAGTGAATCTAATGAAAGATCATGCTGTTTTACTGAACTTTTCAAGGGCTGATTTAATTGATGAAGAAGCTGTGGTTAAAGCATTGAATCACCAGCGTTTAGGTTCTTATATTACTGATTTCCCAAATGATACGGTGATGGGTAACGAACATTGCGTATTACTTCCTCATTTAGGAGCTTCTACCATCGAAGCAGAGGCCAACTCTGCAGTGATGGCAGCAAATCAATTGAAAGCTTATTTAGAAACTGGAGAAATCATTAACTCTGTTAACTATCCAAACGTTCAAATGAGACTCACTTCGCCTACTCGCATCAGTGTATGTAACCGAAATGTGCGTAATATTATCGCCTATTTATCCAGTCTTTTATCAGAACAGGATATCAATATTGATCGTATTATTAATAAGTCTCGTGGTGAGTTAGCTTACACATTAGTCGACGTTCCGGAAACAGATAAAGAAAAGCTCGATAAAATTATTAAAGATTTAAACGAGCAAGACGGTATTTTAAAAGCAAGACTTATTAAAGATAAAAAGCACGATGCATGGTACGCATAACAATAAAACCAGTCTCCCAAAAAGAGACTGGTTTATTTTAATCTAAATAAGTTAAATTTTTCATTGATAAATCAATACTTCGGTAGTTGTGGGTTAAGCTTCCACTTGAGATATAGTCGATATTTAAGCCACGGTAATTGGCGATATTATTTAATGAGACATTTCCAGAAACTTCAATAACCGCTTGGTCACCAATTAATTCTGTCGCTTGTTTGATTAAGTCCACGTCCATATTATCTAACATAATAATATCGGCACCCGCTTCAACCGCTTCTTTTACTTCATCTAAACTCTCTACTTCGATTTCGATTAATTTAACAAAGGGAGCATATGCTTTAGCTTTCTCAACTGCACCTTTAACGCTACCTACCGCATCAATATGGTTATCTTTTAATAAAATACCATCTGATAAGTTGTAACGGTGATTATAACCGCCTCCAACACGGACCGCATATTTTTCAAATAGCCTTAAGTTTGGGGTAGTTTTACGCGTGTCAAATACTTTAATCTTAGGATCATTTAACGCTTCAACATAGGCTTTAGTTAAAGTAGCGACTCCTGACATTCGCTGCATAAAGTTTAAAGCGACGCGTTCACAAGATAGAAGAGAACGGATATTACCCACCACTTCTAGTAAAACTTCTCCTTTAGAAAAAGCATAACCATCTTCTAAATAGGTAGGGATGTTGAAGGAAATTTGGTCATCATATAAAGAAAACACACGTTTAAAAACATCTAATCCTGCTAAAATACCGTCTTCCTTAGCAATCAGTTCGACTTTTGCGAGTTGTCCGTCAGTGAAAATAGCGTTAGTGCTGTAATCTTCTGAGTTAATATCTTCTTTTAAAGCGCTAATTAAAATATTATCAATTTGAAAATGACTTAAGGTAGTCTTCATTGGTTGCCTCCTTTTAATAATGTAACGACATATGACAAGACAATTGTATGGTTTTAAGTTATAATAGTCAACAAATTAATCGTTCAATTATTCACGAAAGTGTAATTGAAGGTAAGGAGAGAACTGTTTGGAACAAATTTTAGTTATTATAGCGATTGTTTTATCCATTGGCATAGGTTATGTAAAGAAAATTAACGTAGGACTTGTTGCGATATCCTTTGCTTATTTTATTGGCGTTTTTATTTTAAAATTATCACCTGGCGAAGTGATTGGATTTTGGCCTACTAACTTATTTTTTACTATTCTATCCGTATTGCTGTTTTATAATATTGCGATTAGTAATGGAACGTTAAATTATTTAGCGGAGTGGACCCTTTATAAAACTAGGCACCACCAACAAGCCATTTATTTAATTTTATATAGTATGTCTGTATTAATCGCAGCAGCAGGAGCTGGTTTTTTCTCAACGATGGCTATTTGTGGACCGATTGCAGTGTCTTTAGCTAAACGCAATCATCGTAATGTATTATTAGCCGCCCAAGCAGTAAACTTAGGCGCTTCCGGCGGAGCGAACTTTGTAACAAGTGGGTCCGGAGTGGTCTTTCAAGGGTTATTTAAAGAATTAGGCTTAGAAAATTATGCGTTAAATTATGGACACGCTATTTTTATTTTTACAATTGTTTATCCTTTTATTTTAATTATGACACTTTATATCGTTAAACGATTGTCTAACCAGAATATGAATGAAGAAGTTTCTTTTATTCAACCCCCTCAACCATTAACTAAAAAGCAAAAACATACATTAATGTTGATGGGATTAATGATGGGAATTGTGTTAGTTCTTCCTAACTTGAGTTTAGTTTTTCCAAATAATTTAGCTTTAAATGAGTTTTCAAAAGTGGCAGATATTGGTTTAATTTGTATCGTCTTAACAGTCGTTGGCTTTTGGTTAAACTTAGCGGCTCAACAAGAAGTGTTTAGCCATTTGCCTTGGAATACACTCATTATGTTATCGGGAATGGGAATGCTTATTAAACTGGCGACACAAGTCGGGTTAATCGAAACAGTCGCTCAACTAATGAGCACATCCATTCCAACCTTATTATTACCTGTTACCTTTGTTGTTGTGGCAGGGGTATTATCCTTATTTAGTTCTACCTTATCTGTCGTAACACCAACTTTATTCCCGATTGTAACAGCGATGTTGGCAGCTAAACCTGAACTAAATGCTCAATTATTATTTATTGCGGTCGTTGTCGGCTCACTTTCAACCAATATTTCGCCTTTCTCATCAGCGGGTTCACTCATCCAAGCATCCATTCCTGATGCATCTACTAGAGATCAAGTATTCAAACAACAATTAGTGATCGGTGTACCGATGATGTTAACGATTGCGATTACCGCAGTATTTATTTTAAGTTTATTTATTTAATCACTACTCCAGAATGAAAAAGTTCTGGAGCTTTTTTTACTAATAATTGCTTTAAGAAAGTAGCGCATTCATGATATACTAACAAGGTATAAGGTGCTAAGCATAAAGATAGACAAGTCTACTCAGGTGGTGTTAAACTAAACTCATCATAATAATAGACTTATCTACTAAAGGATGAGATGTTATGGACATGAAATATATGAGTAAGTATTTAGCTGCCAGTTATCGCTTAAGTCGCTACAAAATTCAACAAACATTTCCTGAAGACGATATTAAATTTACCCACTCGGATATTTTAATGTATTTGAATGAACATCCAGGTTCAATTCAAAAGGACATCGCCATTGGTATGGCAATGGATCCGACGCTATTAGGGCGAGATTTAACTTATTTGGAAAAGCAAGGATATGTAGAGCGTAAGTGTTGTGAAGATCAAAGAGCACGAGCTGTCTTTTTAACAAAAGAAGGTAAAGATCGCGCAGATCAACTTGAAGTAGAATTATGTCAGTGGTGGCATGATTTCTTTAATCTTCATGATGAAATTGATGGATCGGTTCTATCAACAGAACTTGGGAAGATGTATTGCATATTACGCGATGAAGTATTCGACGTGAGTGAAGACTAGAAGCTAAATTATAAAACTAAAAAAAAAGAGGAAAAATTGATGGCAAAATTACTTATTTTATATTACAGTTCAACAGGAACTAACACGGCACTTGCGAAAATGGCACAAAAGCACGCCGAAGCTCAAGGAGCTGAGGTGCGCTTACGTCAAGTAGCAGAATTAGCCCCTGACGTTGTTATTGATTCTAAACCAGAGTGGCGTGCAAATGTGGATGCAACGAAAGAAATTGAAATTGCGACGCCAGAAGATGTCATTTGGGCAGAAGCAATTATCTTTAGCTTCCCAACTCGCTTTGGTGTCATGGCTTCACAAATGAAGCAGTTTATCGACACACTAGGTGGCGTATGGGCACAAGGTCATACGGCCAACAAAGTAGTCACTGGTTTTGTGTCGACTAATACAATTCATGGTGGTCAAGAAACAACCCTTCTTTCTTTATATAACCAAATGATGCATTGGGGTAGTATTGTGGTTACACCAGGATTTACAAGTGAAGCGATTGCGACATTGAGTAACCCTTATGGTATTTCTGTTACAGCCAATGAAGGTAACCTAGAACAACCATTCCAAGAAGATCAAGAAGTGGTATCTCAAGCGATTAACGATATGGTCGGTCGTTTACTAGAGATTACTGATAAATTAAATTAATTCAAAAACTCGTCAAAAAAGCTTTTTTGCTTATTGACGAGTTTTTTCGTTTTAAAGATCATATATTTTTTTCATTTGCTCGAGGCGTTCTTCACCTAAACGCGTGAGCTGATAGACTTGTTGGTGAGGTTCAATTGTAATGAATCGTTGGTGAAAGAGTTGATCGAGAACAGACTCCATTTGTTTGGTATTCCAGTTGAAGTGCTGGTCTAAACTTCCTGCTTTTAACTCTTCTAAAAGTTCATTTTGTTGCGTATGGATTTTGATATGCATTAAGACGAGATCTTGTTTTAACTGTTTAGCTTGATGCGAGCGTTGGATGATGGAAGTGACCAACCCTCTGGAATGAAATAAAAAGACGATAAAAAAGAGAATTCCAGTCATCACTGCCGTCATTCCCGCTAAGGAAACGTTCAACAAAATTCCAATAAAATATCCTAAAGTCGCATTCAACATGGCGATGAACGAAGAGACGAGTAATAATTGCTTTAAATCATCGCAAATTAAATAAGCAGTCGCTCCAGGACCAATTAAAAAAGCAACAACTAAAATAGCTCCTACCGCATCAAAAGCTACTACCGTCGACACAGAAACTAAACTCATTAAGCTGTAAAATAAAATGACGGGATAAAAACCTGCAAGTAAACTGTAGGATTCATCAAAAGTGGTAAGTTTTAATTCTCCTGAATTGTAAAATTAAGCTAGAAAAAAACAAATAAGACCATTTGTGCTACACTATTTATGAGTCCAATCATAAATAAGGGAGTAGACACAAAATGGCCTATACACATCTTACCACGAAAGAACTGACTTGGATAGAAAACTACTACGAAATTGGCGAAAAAGCTTACATAGTCGCTAAAAAGTTAAGAAGATCTGCTCAAACCATCTATAATGTCTATCATTATTTAGACGATGGTGGAACTATCATCGACTATTATGAAGGCTACAAAGCTAACAAATCTAAGTGTGGCTCTAAGAAGAAGCAGTTCACAGA
>NZ_FNEL01000052.1 GCF_900100125.1 Dolosicoccus paucivorans
CGTGGTTTCCAGTATACGTCTCATGGCTTTAACAGCTTTATCAAAAGGAACCAGATTATTCAAAGTATGTCTCGTGTTGGTAAATGTATCGACAATGGGCCAATGGAAAACTTTTGGGGGATCATCAAAGAAGAGATGTATCACTTGAAGACCTATAAGAGCTTTGAGGAATTGGAGAATGACGTTAAACAATATATTGAATTTTATAATACCCAACGGGTAACCTTGAAAATGGGATTAAAAATCCCCGCATAAAAAAAAGCCATGCATGAGTGATTCATACATGGCACAAATTATTTTGTTTATTTGCCTGTCTACTTGACAGGGAGCAGTTCAGAAGGCTAAGTCATTAAAAGTTTAATATTATTCGTTCATTGCTGATAAGCGGTGGTGTACTGCTGATGAGCCAGCATATCCAGCATATGATGATAATGCTGCAGCAAGTACTAAACCAACAAATAAGATAGCAGAGTATTTAGCAATATCGTTTGAAACTTCTTGAGCTTTAACGCGTGCTTCTTCTACTGCTTGCTCAGCTTGAGCTTCAAGTTCAATTAATTTATCTTGAGCTTGTGCTAAGTATTCTTGTGTTTTTTGGTTTGCTGTGTCGTAAGCTTGCATAATGTTATTGACTGCGTCATCTGCTTCTTTAGTTGTTAAGTCAGTATTTTCTGCAATCGCATTACGTAAAGCTGTTTCGTCAACGTTTGCAGCAACTGTTTCAGCACGCTGTTGAATGTTATTCACGACAGCATCGATCGCAACTTTTGGATCTTGTCCATCCACAACAACTTGTTTACCAGCTGCTTGGACGTCCGCAATCGTTGCATCAATTTGCTCTTGTAAGTATTCAGGTTGTAACTCAGGAATGTGAGTATCAGCTAAGATTTGACGTGTTTGAGCGTCTAGCTCGTCGTAGTTAACATCCACATTCTTAGCGATTGAGTCAAACGCTTGTTGTGACATATTGCTTGCAGCTTGACCTGCTGAAGTGGCTACGTCACCTGCAACGTTGCCTACTGAACTTGCAACGTTACCAATTAAGCCGAAAGCACCTGAAATAGCTGAAGTTGCTAACATAAATGAAGCAATAATGCTAAGTGCCCATGTTAAGAAACCATGAATTAAACCTGCACGACCTGCAGTAACACCTGCAACGAATCCACCTAATCCTAATGATAAAAGAATGGATACGACGCTCCAAATCGCTACGCCCATTGTAACACCTGACATTGGATGAGCGTCTGTAAAGTTAACACCTCCAAATCCAATCGCTGCACCAATTAAAGATAATAACAGTGAAGTTGCTAAGAAAGTGACTAGACCTGCTAAAATTGCAGCCCATGAAATATTCTTGCCAGCTTCTTTTTGCTCAGCCATCGGCTCATAAATTGTACGTTGAATAAAACTTCTACGTGGTTTTTGTTCCATAAATAAAACTCCTCCTAATATAATAGTCAAGAAAGTAGAACTACTTTCTTGACTATTATCTCATGATTTTAACAGTTTGGCAACTTTTATGTTTCAAAACGATTGAATTTTATCATAAAAAGCAGTAAAGACTAGCCCGAAGGCTAGTCTTTACTGGTCTAAATAACGTTTTAAAAATTCAGCAGTTCGTTCGTGAGTTGGATTATTAAAGATTTCTCGAGGAGTACCTACTTCAGCAATCACTCCTTGATCCATAAAGACCACTCGGTCGGATACTTCGCGAGCAAATTCCATCTCGTGAGTCACAACCACCATTGTCAACCCTGTATGAGCTAAGTCACGCATAACTTTTAAAACCTCGCCTACCATCTCTGGGTCTAAAGCAGAAGTTGGCTCATCAAATAACAAAACATCTGGACGCATCGTTAAAGCTCTTGCGATCGCCACCCGTTGTTGTTGTCCACCAGATAACTGGTCCGGACGCGCATTAATATAAGCATCCATTCCGACTTTAGCTAATAAAGATAAAGCACGCTCTTCAACTTCTTCTTTTGGCTCTTTGAGTACTTTAATAGGCGCCACAGTACAGTTTTCTAAAACATTTTTATTTTTGAAAAGGTGAAATCCTTGGAAAACCATCCCAACCTTAGTGCGGTAATCATCCACATTATGTTGAGACTCTAACACTTCAAGGTCACGGTAGTAAAGTTTACCTGCTGTAGGTTGTTCTAACAAGTTCATACAGCGCAGTAAAGTTGATTTTCCTGAACCAGAAGAACCGATAATAGAGATCACTTCACCTTCATTAATGGTAAAGTTAATATCTTTTAATACTTCATTATCGCCAAAAAACTTTTGTAAATGTTCGACTCGAATAATTGGCTCCATTATTGTGTTCCTCCTTCTTCAATAATTTCAACTTGTTGTTGGTTACCAGCGGCTAATTGATAGCTAACGTTTCCGTCTAAGCGACGCTCTAAAGCTTGTAGTACTTTAGTAATGGTATACGTTAAAACGAAATAAATAATCGCCGTCACTAAGAACGTCTCAAAGTATCTAAAGTTAGTTCCTGCAACAGAGCTTGTCGCAAAATACAATTCGCTAACAGATATGACGTTTAAAACTGAAGTATCCTTCACGTTAATAACGAACTCATTACCTACTGCGGGCAGAATATTTCTAAACACTTGTGGCATAATAATTTCGGTCATCGTCTGCCAGTGGTTCATCCCAACCGCTTGAGCTGCTTCAAATTGTCCTTTATCGATGGATAAAATACCCCCACGAACAACTTCAGCCATGTAAGCTCCCGTATTAATTGACACAATAATTAAAGCTGCCGTCAGTGGTGACATACTAATATTCCAAAGCATATCACTACCAAAATAAATAACCATAGCTTGAACGATCATTGGAGTTCCTCTAAAGACAGCAATATAAGCGTTGAGTAACCAATTAACGACCTTTAAAGCGATACGTTTACCTGTATTTAATGGCGCGGGAATCGTACGAATAATTCCGACTAATAAACCAATCGCTAAACCAAAAATAGTTCCTGTTAAAGAAATAAGTAATGTTGTCTTGACCCCTTGTAAAAAAATGGGCCAGTTATTAATAAAAATTGAATATAACAGATTTAAAAATTCACTCGTGGACAAAATTGTTGCCTCCTAATTTAACATAATGCACGTTTTTAAGTATAACACGAATAAACTAGAGATAATAGCATAAAAAAACATAATAAAAACCTAGAAGGTTTGCCGGTTATTTCAGCAAGTCTTCTAGGTTTAATTTCTTATTCAGCAGCTGGTTGGAATTTAATAACTTCTTCCATAATTTGATCGCGCTCTTCTTGAGAGATTTGCTCAAGTGCTTTATTGAACTCTTCTAATAATGGACTACCTTTTTTAAGTCCAATAGCGACTAGGTCTTCTGCTGGGTCCACGTCAAAACTTGGATCCAATACAATATAAGTAAACTTATCGTTAGCTTGAGCAGCTGATTTAGCTTCAGGAATTTCAGTGACATACGCATCAATCTTGCCTGACTCTAATGCCACACGCATTAATGGGAATGTTTTAGTTGCTTCTAAAACTTTAGCGCCGGTTAATTGATCTAATAAATCATAGTGTAACGTTGATAATTGACCGGTTACGCGAGCCCCTTCAAAGTCATGAATGCCTTTAGCATCTGCATAATCAGAATCCTTTGTCGTCATCATCGCAAATTGTGTTTTGTGATATGGCTCTGTAAAGTCGATCACTTCCGCACGTTGCTCTGTTGGTGACATTCCTGCCGCAATCGCGTTAATCTTACCCGATTGAAGGGCTGGAATTAATCCTTCCCACTCTAACTTAACAACTTTTACTTCACGACCAGTAATTTCGCCGATACGTTTCATAATTTGAAGGTCATAACCATTGGCATAGTCATTCGATCCTTCAATTTTAATTGCGCCGTTACTATCATCAAATTGCGTCCAGTTGTAAGGTGGATATCCTGCTTCCATTCCTACAATGATCGGTTCTTTATCTTCAGCTTGAACCGCTGGGCTTAATTGTACTAGTGATGTAATTGTGAGTAATGAGATCATCATCAGTTGGATGATTCGCTTCATTTCAACACGTCCTTTCGTTTATTCATTGGTCCATTATATCATATTTTTTGCTTAAATTCTAATCGTTTATTAATGACTCTATATAGATATTTAAGGTTTCTTTTTCTCGAGCTCGTTGGGCGTTCGAGATATTAGTTGGGTTTAAATAGTAACGAAATTGCTCTTGATCTTGATCATCATACCCAACAAGTGCTTCACCTTCTTGTGGGTTATCGCTAATTCGTTTGACTGTAGGGTAGTGCTCTTTTAATAAATGAGTCATTTCTTCTGCAACAGCTTCACGCAAAACACGATACATTTCTGCGACCTGTTTAGGTAAATAAAAAATATCTACTTGAACTAAGTCGTCCCCTTGTCCTCTTTTTTGTCGTCTTGCTTTTCGTTTACTCATTTTATCCCCTCTTTACTTCATTAAATACGATATTTCTCAAAATAATCTAAATTTCCTTCATTTAAATATTCATCTAAAACTTTTAATACAGATTGATCGTTGTTATGACCAATTTGGTAATTAGTGAATTGTAACAATTCCGGATCCGCATTTTCCATAGCCATACTATAAGTCGCTTGTTTCATCATCGAGGCATCATTTAAACTATCTCCAAACGCGATGGTTTCATTCGGAGAAATATTATATTTTTCTTGCAAGTAGCGGACAGCTTGTCCCTTACCACCGTCTTTGTGGTAAACATCCATCCAGCCATTGCCACTTGTCACGGACTCCACTCCGCTAAAGCGATTCACAATATCTTGCGCCATTTTTTTAGTATCGTCTAAAGAATGCGTACTTTTAACCGCAACTTTGACCGCCTTTTGATCTTTTGGAACACCATCAAAATTATCTAATCGTTCATATTCACGTTCAAAAACATGAATCGTTTCATGAATAGGGTTGTTTGTTCCGCGGTAATAAGTCATATTACCTAAACTAACTTTGATATAATAACCGTCAAATTGATCAACATAGTCTGTAACTTCTCGCCACGTTTCATAGTCCATTCCTAGTGTTTCAACGTTTGTGTTTCCTTTGACGATATAGTTTCCGTTGTCCCCGGCTAAGTACATATCATCATGAGGAAATTTTTCTAAGTAATCTTCTAACTTATGGTAGCTATTCCCACTGGCGATACAAACAAGCACGCCTTCATCGACTAATCGTTGATAAACTTTATGGAACAATTCATGATCAAAAGTTTTATCTTCTCTTAGTAACGTTTCATCCATATCAATGGCGACTAATTTTAATGACATTTAAATAATTGCACTCCTTATTTTATTCGACAAATGTAACTTGATTATTCTCTAACGATGCAATTCGACAAATCGAATAGACATCAACCCCCATCTCTTCTAATAGCTGACGACCTGTTTGAAAGGACTTTTCAATACAAATTCCTACACCGGCCACTGTACCTCCGGCTTGGTTAACAATATCGATGAGTCCTTTAGCTGCTTGACCGTTAGCTAGAAAATCATCAATAATTAAAACATGATCCTTTGCATCTAAATATTCTTTAGAGACAATAATTTTAGTAGAGATATTTTTAGTGTAACTATGGACTATCGTCTCATAACGAGATGATTTTTGCATGGTTGAAGGCTCCATCTTCTTAGCAAATAACATCGGCACTTTAAACGCTTCCGCAACTAAAATCGCTGGCGCAATGCCTGATGCTTCCACCGTTAAAACTTTAGTAATCTTTTTTTCTTTAAAGTAATGTTCAAACTCTTTAACCACTTCCACCATCACTTGTGGATCAATCTGATGATTCAAAAAGGAATCAACTTTTAGGACATTATTTTCAAAAACTTGTCCATCTTGTAAAATACGTTCTTTTAAATAACTCATATAAACCTCCTTTATGATTTAAAACTAGGAAGATAGCTTGATTGTTTTAAAATAATACCCGCTTCATGAGGGTAAGCATTTTTAATATAGTATTCGTTTTTGGGAATTTGATAATGAATAAAATTAACGGCCATTAAACTGAGAACAATTAAACTCATCAATACATCCCCTGTGCCTGCAAAGACCAATAGAGGCAAAATGAATGTTTCAGTAAAGTAATTAAAGTTCCAAGACCTCCGCCATAATCCTACTAAACGATAATTTTCCGTCTCATCGCTCTGCTTACATAAAAAACGCTGGGTTTCAGCCCAAAAATTTAAACTTAAAAAAATTAAATAGACAATATAAATGACAGTAAATAACCAATCAAAACGACCTGAGGGGACTAGAATATAATGAAACCATAATAAAATAACAGGCAACACATTCATGTAAAGTCCTGTCGCAATAAGATCCACTAAGACACTATGTTCTAAAGGTTTAAAGCGGTGAAACGTTAATTCTCGACGTTTATAAAATAATTGCACTATACTTGTACGAAGTTGGAATAAAATCATCATCATTCCAACTAATAAACGAGTCAACGTTTCTTGCCCTTGAGTAAAAATAATAATAATAATAAAGGACAAACTAATACTTAGAACGGTCATTATGGTTAGCAGTAACTTTTCTTGACCTAATCGCAATCAAAGAGGCCTCCTTATTGTGTTTTACTTCTATTATACCTTTTTTTAATATTTTTACACAAAAAAATTAAAAAACCTCGTTAAACTTAACGAGGCTCCATTTAACTATGTAACATATGCTCGATCGCAACATCGAGAACATCTTTAATATGATCATCCATCAAACGATAATATTTTTCTTTCCCTACTGCTTCGTAAGTCACAATATGATGTTTACTTAATTGAGCTAGTTGTTGAGAGACAGCCGGTTGCGTCAAATTCAACGCTTCTTTTATTTGAGTGACATTTTTAGGTCCACTGCGCAAAAGTCAAACAATTTTTAAGCGAGTCTCGTTCCCTAACTGTTTAAATAAATATTGGACTTGATGAAAAACTTCTGGTACTTTCATGAGTCTTTACCTTTTGGATTAGTGAGAAGTCTTAAGCCATTTAAAATAACTAAAATAGTACTTCCTTCATGACCAATAACCCCAGTAGCGATCGTTAATTTACCCATCACATTTAAAATCAGTAAAATGACAACAACGGATAAGGCAAAAACAATGTTTTGCGTTACAATACGATCTAAACGTTTAGATTGACGGTGAGCATAAGATAAACGGCTAAGGGAATCTTGCATTAAGACCGCATCAGCTGCATCAATCGCAATATCCGTTCCGCCTCCCATTGCCACTCCGATTTCAGCACTCACTAAAGCCGGTGCGTCGTTAACACCGTCTCCTACCATAACTGTCTTTCCAAATTCTTGTTGGATATCTTTAATAATGGCTGCTTTTTCTTCCGGCATAACGTTTGAACGAACTTGTTCTAGTCCTAATTGTCGTCCAATCGCTTCTCCTGTCGCCTTGCCATCTCCGGTAATCATAATAGTATGAATACCTTGATCTTGGAAATAGCGAATCGTTTCTTTGGAGTCTTCTTTTGGAACGTCCATTAAGGCAAACAATCCGATAACTTGATCATTTTTAGAAACATAGACGACAGTATTTCCTTCATAACTATAAGTGTCTTTGTATTCAACGATGTATTTGGGAACATTTTCAAAAATAGATGGCTTACCAATATGGTAAGTATCCCCTTGGTAATCACCAACCAAACCTTCTCCAATTAAGTTTTCAACTTCAATTCCCTCTAGAGAAGGGATTTTCGCAAATTTTTCTGAGATAGCTTCAGCTAAAGGGTGGTTTGAGTGACGTTCCATTGTTACTACAATTTGAAGAGCTAAATCTTGTTCTTCTTGAGTTAGATCTTCTACCCATTCATAATGAGTCACTTGTGGTTTACCTTGAGTTAACGTTCCCGTTTTATCAAAAGCTATTGCTTTAATTTCTGATAATGCTGAAACGTATGAACCGCCTTTAAATAAAAGTCCGTGACGAGCTAAGTTAGACATCGCTGATAAAGTCGCTGGAACTGCACTGGCTGCTAGAGCACAAGGCGAAGCACCAACTAAAAACACGACCCCTCGATAAATACTTGTTGACCAATCCCATCCAAATAGAAATGGTCCTATTAAGATGAGTAATGGCACTGCAATTAAAACAGTCATTACATATTTAGGTTCAAAGCGTTTAATTTTAGAAGCGGTAGGAGTTAAATCGCCTTGTGATTGTTCTACCATTTGAATAATTTTAGCAATGACCGTATCGGAGCTATCTTTAGTCACTTCCATCGTGAAAGTTCCTGTTTCGTTAATCGTACTTGCGAACACATCATCTCCAACTGTTTTTTCAGCTGGAATACTTTCACCGTTAATAGAAGATTGGTCAATCGTTGTACTACCTTCTAAAATAACTCCATCGGTTGGTACGCTGTCCCCATTTAATACTTGAAGACGATCGCCAATATTTAATTCCTCAACGGACACGACTTCAACTGATCCGTCTTCATTGATACGACGAGCTTCAGTCGGATTTAATTCAAGTAAACTTGTAATTTCGCGACGACTTTTTTCTTCTGCGTACTCTTCTAGGAAATGAGCTCCGGCAAAAATTAAAATTAACAAAGCTCCTTCCATAAATTCACCAATAGCAGCAGACGCAATGGCAGCTAACGCCATTAAAATGTGAATATTAGGATAAAATTTGTTACATCTTCTTGATTCGGTAATTGTTTCGATAAAGCCTTCTGCCATAACATCATAACCAGCAACTACCATCGTCAAGCACATTAAAATATTACGCCACAAAACATTATCATAAATAAATAACCCGATAATAAATAAAACAACGCCGACGAAATACATGATCACAGGCAGCGGACCATGGTAATGATGGCGTCCTTGATCATACTTTTTTTCAGACATGTTGATACACTCCATCTCTATTTATAATTTGCCATATAAGTACTCCTTTATATGATAACAAATCTAAATAATAAGTCAATTATTTAGAACCATTCAAAAAAGGACCCTCAAAACGAGAGTCCTTCATACTTAATCTGGTACTGTTTGATCCATATTAAAGGCGTTCCAAGCATCTTGAGGCGCTTCTTCAATTGGCTGTTCGGCTACTAGTTTACCTTGAACGACCACTCTGTCAACTAAACCGGTATCACATGTAATAAGGGTAATAATATCTTCTTGTGTTGGTTCAATTAAATCAACTCGAGTTGGAGCGACCACTTGGTTCATCGTCACTTCATAAGTATATACTTTATCTAAATCTGTTAAATAAATTCGGTCTCCAATATGCACTTTCGGTAGAGGCGCAAATAGTAAATCTTGATGGATCGAATGATGGCTTGCTAGAGAGTAGTTAGAACGTCCCATTTGTTGATCTGGAAAGAGTGTTCCTGCTCCTAAGTACATTCCTTCATTAGATACCCCTTTATAGATCGGTAAGTTAATCCCCACGCTTGGTATAGCGATTCCACCAATCGTTGGTAGATCTTCTGGATTCACTCGGTCCTTTAATACAGTAAATGCATCAAGGGTTTCAATATCATCAAAATCATAAGTTACTTCCGCATCTTGGTTTCTTTGAATATCTTCACGGGTCAAGTTAGCTACTTGGTTTTGCTCTGCCCCTCGTTGAATCATATAGTTTTTAACTGGATCGACTGCGAATAAAGCCAGCGCAATCGCAATTAAAATAAAGCCGAGATACGTCGTAAAACCTCGTTTTCTTTTTTGATGACGACGTGATCTAGTTTCTACTTCTTGAGTCATAAGTAACCTCCGTTATTTTCTTTAAAACATATATTTAGTCTACCTCATATTGATAAAACATACAATTTAGTTGCTGTATTTTAACATAGTATTTGCTATTTTTTATTTTTTCTTATATAATTTAATCAATTCAATTAACCATTTCATAGGGGAGTAACTAAAGGCATATGCCTTGCTCGTATCAACGTACAGGCAGTCATTATCTAACTGCTGGTACGAGCTTAAATAGTGAGACTTATGCGCTTTTTAAGCGTATAAGTCTCTTTTTCTTTTCTATAAGATAATTGAATAAAACAAGTCTAAGGAGGAAGACAATGTCTCAACTACTTAAAACTCCTTTTAATGCATCGATTGAACAAGTGGCTCAGACTTATGACACTAACACGTCTCATGGTTTATCAGCTACAAAGGCTCGCCAGCGACTCGAACAATACGGCAAAAATGACTTAGAAGTGCAAAAGCACTCTACTTTATTCCAAAAGTTTCTTGCCCAATTTAAAGACTTTATGATCATCGTCTTACTGGTCGCAGCCGTTATTTCTGTTGTAGTTAACCGCGAGTGGTCAGATGCCATTATTATTTTACTTGTTGTTGTATTAAACGCTATTATGGGCGTATTTCAAGAGTCAAAAGCGGAAGAAGCAATTGACGCACTCCAAAACTTGGCTTCGCCTGATGCGCGGGTGATGCGTGAAGGCGTCGTCACAACCGTCAAAAGTCACGACTTAGTGCCAGGAGACTTAGTATTACTTGAAGCAGGAGATGTCGTCCCCGCAGACTTACGTCTTATCCGGACGAGCTCTTTACAAATTGAAGAAGCGGCTTTAACCGGGGAATCTGTCCCTGTGGAAAAAGATCATCGCCGAATTGAACAAGATGAGGTAGGTATTGGGGATCGCTCTAATATGGCTTTCTCTAGCACGAACGTTACTTACGGGCGTGGAACGGGTATCGTTGTCGCCACAGGAATGGATACCGAAGTGGGACATATCGCTCAAATGCTAGCGACCACTGAAAAGAAAAAAACACCTCTTCAACGAGATCAAGACCGTTTAGGTAAAGTGTTAACTTACTTAATTTTAGCTATTGCCGTCATTACATTTGGGATTGGTGTTTTCTTAAAAGGCCAACCATGGGATCATATGCTTTTAATCGCGATTTCCTTAGCTGTTGCAGCAATTCCTGAAGGCTTACCAGCTATTTCAACGATTATTCTTTCCTTAGGAACTAAAACCATGGCGGAGCGAAACGCTTTAGTTCGAACACTTCCAGCCGTTGAAACGTTAGGTGGAACACAAATTATTTGTTCTGACAAAACTGGAACACTGACTTTAAACCAAATGACGGTTGAAAAGCTATATATGAATGGCGAATTTATGCCGATTACGAATGGGATAGATTTTTCAAATCATTTGTTACGTTCTCTCGTTCTTGCTAACGATACGCAAATTGGTGATGCTCAAGAATTGATTGGTGACCCTACAGAAACAGCTCTCGTGCAATTTGCCTTAGATAAAGAATTGAACGTTAATGCTTTTAACAAAGATTTTCCGCGAGTCGACGAAATTCCTTTTGACTCTACTCGTAAACTGATGACAACCATTCACAAACTACCTAACGGCGAGTATTTAATCGCTACAAAAGGTGCACCGGATCAATTATTAGAACGTTGTACTTCCATTGAAAAGGATGGTCAAGTGATTGCGATGTCTGATACTGACCGTCAAGAAATTCTAAAAGCAAATCAATCCATGGCTCAAGAGGCATTGCGCGTTTTAGCGAGTGCTTATAAAGTAGTTAACACGCTCCCTGAGTCGATTGATACAACGACTGTTGAACAAGATTTAGTATTTGCTGGTCTTGTCGGTATGATTGACCCTGAACGTAAAGAAGCCGCTGCTGCCATTGAAGTGGCTAAACAAGCGGGTATGCGTACTATTATGATTACCGGAGACCATGCGATTACCGCTCAAGCCATCGCTGAACGTTTAGGTATTTTAGATCCAAGCGCTTCAAAAGAAGAAAACGCGACCCACGTTATTACTGGCGCAGATTTGAACCAATTATCTGACGAACAATTAAAACAACAAGTCGCTAATTATTCTGTCTATGCTCGGGTCTCTCCTGAACATAAAGTACGTATTATTAAAGCATGGCAAGCTAATGATAAAGTCGTCTCAATGACAGGTGACGGAGTCAACGACGCTCCTTCTTTAAAACAAGCAGATATTGGTGTCGGAATGGGTATTACCGGAACGGAAGTTTCTAAAGGAGCTTCAGATATGGTCCTAGCTGACGATAACTTTGAAACCATTGTTGTTGCGGTTGAAGAAGGTCGTAAAGTATTTGCCAATATTCAAAAAGCCGTTCAATTCCTTCTTTCAGCTAACTTAGGGGAAGTTCTTACCCTACTAGTAGCCACCATGTTTGGTTGGAATATTTTAGAACCGGTTCATATTTTATGGATTAACTTAGTCACGGACGTCTTCCCAGCAATCGCTTTAGGGATGGAACGAGCAGATTTACTTGCGATGAAACGTCCTCCTCGTTCAAAAGAGTCGAACTTCTTATCCTTTGGTATTTTCCCAAGTATTATTTACCAAGGTATTTTAGAAGCTGGTTTAACCTTATTCGTTTACTGGTATGTAGATATTTATTTAGCCTTAGATCATCAACTAGCGGAAACGATGGCTTTTGCTACGCTAGGGTTAATTCAACTGTTCCATGCCTATAACGTAAAATCTACTTTCCGTTCCTTATTAAGTATCAATCCATTTGACAACAAATACTTAAACTTAGCAAACTTAGGGTCTGGCGCGTTACTACTAGGGGTTATTTTAATTCCTGGAGTCAATACGTTCTTTAGCGTAACCCTTCCAAATCTTTCCCAATGGGGTATTATTTTCACCGCTTCCTTTAGCATTATTATTTTAACAGAAATTGTTAAAGCAATATTCCGAGCAACAGGTGTGGCTGAAAAATATGAACAAGCTACAAAATAATTAAAACGAAAAAGATCCTTCTTTCTATTGATATGCTCCCCCTAAAGTAGACACTGTAAAAAGTAAATCTATTTTAGGGGGAGTTTTTATGCGCTCAAATAGTAAACATACCGTAGAAGACCTTGAAAGGTACATTGAAATGTATCTAAGTAATGGGAAGAGTTACAAGGAATTACGTGATGATTATGGGTTGATATTGAGTGAATCGGTCTTTGGTCAAAAAGTCTTGAGATATCAGGCCTACGGTCTTAAAGGTATTCAGTCAAGGTTGAAAAACAGTCATTATACTAAAGATTTTAAAATGACTGTAGTTAATGAACACATTATTGAAGGCATTCCT